>CAYHWX010000210.1:0-4835 GCA_964360245.1 uncultured Vicingus sp. | reverse complement strand
ATTCCTGGTTGCCGGTAATATATCGTGTGCATTTTATCATTTCTGTTTCATCCTTTATGCCGGGGAAAGAAGCATCAACCGAATATAATGTGAGTCCGTTTTTAGTTTCTTTTTCAGTCACAATATGGTAAAATCCTTTTTCAGGAATAATTATTTTATAAACGCCAAATGTCCGGGTAACTACAAAAAAACTATCGGGTTTGTAATTGAAAGGCGGCCTCTCAACATCCGTATATGGATTAACAGGCATTGGAAATTCGCGTTTAAAATAATCGACCACAAAATTAGTTTCGGTATTCATAAAACTTTTTACAACTACTGTATCGCCTGCTAACAAATTATAATCATAAAGAACACTACCGTTATTTTTTTGAAGTAAAAAACTTTGTCGGGTTTTGTTTGTTGTCTTATCAATTTCAATTACATAAGGCGTCTTTGTTTTTTTATTTAAATCATAAACAAATACATCGCATACGTAAGTTTGTCCTGTTTTGCATTTAGAAAACAAACTACCTTTTAAATTCTTAATAATTACATTTTCAGTTTGCCTGTCGAAAAAAGTGACACTACCACTGTCTAATATTTGTTTGGTTTTAGCATTTGCGTAAAGAAAGTATTTTACTTTTACTGCTGCGTAAAAAAAAGCCGAGGTATCGGGTCTTTTATAAAGCAGATTTTCGTTTGATAATGTAAAGTACAGTTGTGTAGCAGAATCGGTAATATGATAAGCTAAAATTTTGGTATTTATTTCGTTGCTTGTTTTTTTATAAAGATTTTCTTTTGAGCTGTAAGCAGGTTTTGGAGATGCACAATTGTTAAATAGGGCAAATCCAATTAAGCACAGTAAAAAAAATATATTTATTTGTTTAGGCAATTGCAGCTATCATTTTGTTGAATTTTTTGTCAAATCTGTGATGACGAGGCAACATTAAAAAACAAATCGGTAACTATAAAAACAGCAGTTTCTTAGTTGAATAATTACCTGAGCTGGTAGTTACTTTTACAAAATAAACACCCGAATTAAGTTCGTTTTTACTGATCAAAAACTCAGTTTTATTTATAGAATTCGATGAAATTAATTTTCCTGATAAATCGAAAATTTCTATTTTATACGTAGTGTTTTGATTTTCAAAACTAATAGTTACATCAGAACCTGAAGGATTGGGAAAAATATCGAAAGAGACTGTAGTTTGGAAGTTTTCGTCAATACCGATAGTAGAACAGGACGGTACAATATTGGTTGTGCAAGCGGTATAGGCTGTTAAAGTAGCAGTACCTGCCGGTGAATTTTGATTAAGCAGAGGAGGATCTGTACACCCTAAGCGAGATATTAAATAATCTCTCACGAAATTAATCGTTGTATCCATATATAAAGTAGATGAGATATAAGGAGCATGGTCTTTGCCGTACCATGTATAAAATGAATTAGAAATTCCTAACACATTTGCTTGTTCTTTTAGCATTCTACTGCCATCAAAGTAAATTATAGAAATAGCTTTTCCTCTGCTATAGGGTACGGTTCCGTCAATTGTTCCGTGCATCGTACAAAAAGGTAAATCGCCGGCTTCTAACCATCCATAATTACCTAATCCACCACATAAACTAATAACTCCTTTTACTTTTCTTGAATAACATTGGTTTCCACTATATCCTTCCATTCCGCCTAAAGAAGCCAGGGTTGCTTGTGGTATATAAGGATTTATCTCACACGATTTGTTTAAATATTCTGTATGTAATGCTGTAACTCCGCCGGCCGAACTGCCACCTATAAATATATTATTTGTATCGATTTTATAAGTATCCGAGGTTAATTTATCTTTATAAAAAAAACGAATAGATGCTTTCATATCTTGAATCGCTCTCAGAACCGCTTTTACTACATTCACAGAATCAAATGGAAAAAAACCTAAACGATAATTTATAGACGCACAGACATAGCCTTTTTTTGCAAAACTCTGAGATAGTTTTACTACGTCTGCGTCAGTACTAGTACCGCCAATAAAACTTCCGCCATGAGCCCAAATAATTAAAGGACGATTGGGCTCTACATCTCCGGCAGGTTGATATATATCCATCGTTAAGACTAGCGTACTTGCGCTAACAGTTACATTTGATCCATAAACAACACCCGAAGCTGTTGTAAAATTTGTAAACGTATCGTTTGCATAACGACCCGATGTACAAAGGGTTTGTGCTTTTAAAGCAACTATTGATAATAGTGTTGCTAAAGTTAAAAAGTAAATTTTTTTCATAGCAATTATTTTAGGGGTTAGTCAAATTTACATTTTTTTTTAATACCGTTTACATACATATGAGCCCAATAAATAAAACATTACGGGAAAATAACACCCGGGTATTTTGTTACCTCAATTTGTGGAAGGGTGGAGTTATATGTTTCATTTATAGCTTTAATAAATTCGTTTGCCAACAAAGCATTTCCTCTTGGTGTTAGCGTTAATCCATCCAAAGAAAACGCGCCTCCCGAAACAAAGCTTGCGTTTATTGCTACACCATTATATACAATTCCTGTTTTTAGTGTTGCGAAAAACGCGTTAACATCTACAAACGCTAAGTTTTTTGAAACAGCAATGTTTCTCAAAATAGTGTTGTAACTACTAATAGCATTTTCTATTATATCAATTTCGGCTAAGGTTAAAACAAATCTATCGGGAATTGTAATTAACGAACCCCATTTATGACATTTTATTGAATCTAACGGAACGTTTAATAATATTAATTCGCCTTCAATTGCTTGTCTATACCCTAAAGGTTTTGATGCATCTTCAATTACAAAAGCATTATTACCCTCAAAAAAAGACAGTACCGGGTTAAGGGAAGAATAAAATGTAGTTAGAGATGTTGCAGAAGTATCATCTAATGTAAGTGCATTATAGCCAATAGTATTAAAATAAGCCATTGTTCTTATACTGGGAATGTTTGCAATTGCTCCTTTTGCACCATTTGCAGTTAATTTATTTATCGCATCGTTAATGCTAGCATCAAAGCCTATTCCAACTATTCCGGCAACAGGGGTAATACTTTCGGAGGCCGCTCCTTTTAATGCGAAATTTAAGACATCATTTGCACCTAACATCATTGTGAAGAATGTGGGTGTTTTTGAAACCGCATCTAATAATACTGAAGATGATGCGTTTGCTGCCATACGAACATAAAAAGGATTTGAATATCCAATTGTTGCTAAATCAATAACTTTAATATCCGGTACGCCCATATTGTTAAATGGACCTTGTGATGAATAAACGTTTGAAGTAAACACCGATAAATCGCCTTGAAGTGCAATTTTAACAGGACCCAACGATACAGTTCCTTTGCAGTCGGTTCTGTTTCCTAAAATAGAGGGTGCATTATTTGCATTGCCTATTCCGATAGAACTTGAAGAGACATAAGGAATTTTAAAATCACCACCACCAATTTGTTCAAATTGCAACGCTAGTAGTTTTGCATACGAATCATTTTGAGCATTATAATACAAAGCGCCATTTGCATAACCTGCCGTAATGGCATCGCCAATTGCAACATAATTAGAAACATCTACCTCACCTTTATTAACTGCCGGAGCTTTTAAATGTGGCTTGCATGAAATTGTGAGAGTAATAAATACTACTAATTTCAAACTATTCAGAATGATTTTTTTCATAATTAAAATTTGTAAATGATTGATAAACCCGGTATAACAACATTTGTTTTGTAGGTGCCTGATAAATTGGTTTCGAGATTTGTTCCTTCTCTTTTAAATGTTGTGAAAAGAAATGAAGCATTAATAACAAAATGTTTTTTTATTTTGTAACCAAGGCCTGCTGTATAATTTATTCTATTAGCATCCGGTGTTTCCGGCGTAACATATCCGTCGGGAACAGGCGATAATGCATAAGCAAATCCTAAACGTGCAGTAAATTGTTCCGTAATTTTATAATCGCCTCCTACTCTAAATGCAAATGTGTTTTTGTATTTTCTTGCCGATTTAGTATCTATTAATGAGGCGGTGTTATTTTCATAGTCGAACGATAGTGTATCATAAGCTTTCCATCCCGTGTAATTAATATCTAAAGCTAAGGTTGTTTTTGAACTTAGTTTGTAGGCAAAGCCTAAACTTGTTACACTAGGTAAGGGTAGGCTTGAAGTAAATTTTCCATCAGGAAAATTAGCGGCAATAGATGATGGTACTTTAAATTTAGCTTCACCATTTTTTACATTCATATTCACATGCGAACGGTAAGTTAATCCTATTGATAGTTTTTTAATGGGATTGTAATATATTCCTAAATTATAACCATAACCACGTGCTTTACCTTGCAATTCCGCATGTCCGTAGTTTCCATTAGCATCTATTACAGGAATGTCTTTTTGTAAATTTACGTTACCTGTAGCATATACAAAACCAGCTCCTATACCAATTTTTTTGGTTAAACTATAACTCAACGTTGGTTGAATATAAATTGCTTTTAATTGTAGTTTAGTAAGCACAAAACGTCCGGTCCAACCGTCTTCCCATTGCACAGTACTTCCAAAAGGTGTATAAATGGCTAATCCAAATTTTAATTTACTACTATCTTTTAGTTGAAATAAACCATATGCAGCAAATGGAGTAGCGACAGGCGATTTAGTTTCAGAAATAATACTTGTGTTTTTATCTAAAAATATACTTTTTGCAAAACCTGTATTAGCGTTAATATTAATAGCATTTTCGTTAATAAAAGAACAACTACCCGGATTAAAAAACAAAGTAGCTGCATCTTGTGGGTAAGCAATACCGGCTCCGCCCATTCCTTGTTGGGCTTGCCCTTGCAAATTTACTTGAAACCCTTGAGCGTAAC
>CAYHWX010000209.1:0-4868 GCA_964360245.1 uncultured Vicingus sp. | reverse complement strand
TATTGAAGAGTTATATTCAACCCATCCAAATGTGATTATCAATTTTAGAAAAAGAACAAACGATATCAAGAAAGAAATTGAAATGATTAAGTGATTTCCTCCTCCCTCCAGAACCTAACTCATAAACATAGCTCCACTCCTATCTTTTAATAAATAAAATCACAAAAGGGTAATGAAAAGAGTAACTCTAACTTATAACTTGTTTCAATCTCTCAAAAAGTGTAATTCACTAGTGTAAGTTGCAACCAAAGCCTCAATCACCAAGCAAAAAAAAGAGCTTCAATATTGAAGCTCTTCATCTATATAATCAATTGTATTTTCCTAAACTGAAAGTAGATATTCTTCTAATAAATCATTATTAGAGAACTTGAAAACAGGCAGTATCTTGTAATCTCTCTTAGACATATTCTGAGTGCTTGCAACAGTTCTTAAAATATTAACTACTTGCTCATTGGCATTAGAGATTTCTACAAATGTCTTTAACTCATCTTGTAGTCGAATTCTTTCTTTATGAAACTGATCAGCAAAAGACCTTGACATGAATTCCACATTAGAGAAATCAAACTCAATATGATTTGAATTAGCCTCTCTAACAGCATTCATTAATTCTGTTGCAGCTTCTCTCGTATTCAACATTTCACTCACTTCTTCTACGACTTGTATTTGTAATAATGCTTTCATAATTCTCGGCAAATTTAGATAAATATATTATATATAATAACTATATATAAAATTCATACAAAATTCCTATATACAGTAATTAACGTAATGTAGTTGTTTTTGTTGCATTTCATACTACCCCTCAATAAAGTTATGATACTGAAATTTCTCATTATTAAGTATCGGTATTCGCATTGCAACATAGCAACCTTTATATGTAATCTTGTTTGGCAAAACAATGACTTCTTGTCTATCTTGAGACTGAATATAGAATGTATCATCAGACATCAAGAAAAACTTTCCTTTCAAACCTTTTACTAACATCTCCCTTGAAGTTGATATTCCAAACCCTCTACTCTCAGGTATATTTTTAGTCGATTTACCAAATACAGCAAAATTCATTGCTTCTTCTGTATTCTTTGGGTTATGTTTACCTGATTCTTGGTAAGTCTTGTACAACCCTTTTCCATAGTCAGCTATACATAAGTCCATATAGTTCTTTGATGGATAGAATTGTGCAAATATGATACCTTTTTCAGAATCGGAGTGGTCAACAATATTCTGCGTCATCTCATCTATCATATAATAGATTCCTGTTAGAATCTGCCCCTTAAGGTTAAGCTGATTCTTCAACAACGTATTAACAGCAGTTAAAACATTTTCCCTCATCGTTATTTCTGCTTGAGTAAGCCCTGTAGGAAAACAAACAATTGGAATATACGTTTTGTCATAATACGGCTTAAAGAGCTCATCTAATTGATTCGGTTTAACATTTTGGAAATCTATTCCTCTAGGAAATTTAATAGCATTCAAATAGCTTTCTAAATACTCATCATTCTCATTATACAGCCAAGTATTAGCACCACCTTTTTCAAGATTTTCATTCGCAATTGAAGTTAAACCACCTATTAAAAAAGGACTTGAAAATCGGCAAGAATTGAAGTCGAAAATATACTCTTTGGAATCAGAAAGATTAGTTTGTTCGATATATTCAAACACATAACCAATCGGGTCTCCGAAGTTATCTGAGGTGCGTTTTGGGATATGAAATCTAATTGGTTCCATCTAATTTCTTTCTACTTGTAAATGTATTTATCTTCTTTGTTTGTTCATTCAACTTGTGCACTAACTTATACACAACATATACACTTTTTGTGTACTTGCAAATTGCAACCAGGAAGCATTGATAAAAGAAATTAATTGTGCACCCTCCTCCTGAAACTAAATCTACAAAACGGTTCCACTCCTATCTTTTGAAAAATAAAATCACTAATGGATAATGAAAAGGGTAACTCTAAATTATAACTTGTTACAATCTCTCAAAAAGTGTAATTCACTAGTGTAAGTTGCAAGGTAAAGTAGTAATGGTAATAGTTTTAACTAGTTTTTGAAAAATAGAATGTTTTTTGGTTTTATTCAAGTGGTTGATTATCAGCCGGTGGTCATTTTTGTCCCACCGCTTAATACCATTTTATCTAATTCACAATCATAACAAAATATGAAATAGCCCTAATGTGAACTTTCGCTCATTTTTGATCGAAAGTAGTGTTGGCAAGTGTTTAAACTAATTACAATTTATAATTCTGGATTAACTAATCCCATTACCTGTTTTAAATCATGAAATAACACAATTAAATAAACAATATTTGCTTTTGTGTTTAAACTCTTTATTGATTTTTTGTGGAAACAGGACTAAGACATAACATTAGTGTTGCATGTTTCCTATTATCTTAATATAAAATAATAATTTTTAAAAACGATGCTAAAAAAACATTTATTAATTCTTTTAACAACTGTGTTGTTTATTAACACTATAAAAACACAAACTATTCCTCAAGATACTGCTGTTATTCGATTATTAGCTGAATTAGGAAAAGTTAAAGACGACTCAATTAATATTTACTTACTAAATGAGTTAGCTTGGGAATTAAGAAATAACTCACCTGATTTAGCTAAAGAGTATGCTAATAAAGCGATAAGTATTAATAAGGAAGGAGAGAAAATTAGGTTTCTTTCTAGGTTAGTAGATAGTTATAATGTTCTGGGATTAATTAATAAGCAAAGTGGGGATTACTTCAATTCTATAAAGTACTATTTGAAAGCTTTAAATATTGCAGAGAATAAAAACGATTCTCTTTCTCAAAGAACCATTTTGAATAATATTGGTTATTCTTTTCAGCTCCAAAAGAATGTAGAAAAGACTAAGGAATATTGCAATAGAGCTTTAGAATTAAGTATTAAAGCCAATGACACATCTAATATGATTCGTGCTTATGAGACTATTGGAATTCTTCTTAGTAATAAGAAAGAAACTCATTTAAAAGGTATAGAATATTTAAGGAAATCTCTTCGTTTAGAGAAACTAAGGAAAAACAAATGGGGTGAGGCAGTAACATTATTTAATATTGCTTCTAATAAACTCGATAATGAAAATTACGAAGGAGTTTTAGAAGAATTTGAAGAATGTCTAGAAATATTCACTGAGTTAAATGAAGATGATATTATAGCCGCTTGTTTAGGGAATATAGGGATTGTTTATTTAGAACATTTTCAGGATTATTTGAAAGCAATTTCTTTTTTAAATAAAAGTCAGGAAATAGCACTAAAAGTAAAATATATTGACTTAGAGATTAATAATTATGAATATTTATATAAAGCACATAAAAAGCTTGGGGATTTTGAAAATGCGATCAAATATTTGGAATTTAAAACATTACTAAGTGATTCTATACTTAATGAAGCCAAAGTAGAAAAAATAGCGGAACTCGAAACTAAATACCAAGTTGAAAAAAAAGAACAAGAAATACAACTTCAGAAAAAAAACATTGAAGTTTTAGAAAAAGACAAAAAGCTAAAAAATTATACCATGTATGGTTTAATGGGTTTTATTTTTCTTTTAATTATTTCTACTTATCTCTGGTTTAGAAATTATAAATTCAAAAAAAATATTCAAGAAACTGAAATTAGACATCAGCTAGATATTTATATTAAAGAAATTGAATTACTTAAAAGAGATAATGAACAAACCAACGTACTAACTCCTATCAAGAAAAATTTGAGTTTTAATGTAGTTGACACTTTATCCGAAAGGGAGTTAGAAGTTTTTGACGAATTATCAAAAGGAAAAAGCAACAAAGAAATAGCTGATTCTCTATTTGTATCAACAAATACCGTGAAAACTCACTTGAAAAATATTTTTGATAAACTTGATGTGAAAAATCGTATTCAAGCAGTTAAGAAAATAGATGAATAATAAAATAATTTGTAGACTTAAACCTTCTTTATGCAATACATTTTATTTCATACACATAGAAATTTCACCCTTTTGGGTGATAGAATTATGATAGATTTCCACTTAGTTTTGGAAGATATTTATTGAATTGTTATTATTAGCCGAAATCCTTTAAATATTTTGGATTAATAAATACCACTTTTATAATTTAATATTCTGAAATGAAGGAAATAATTAAATCTGAAGAACTCAATTTATTAATGTACAAAATATTAACTGATAGAGAACAAGATGTTTTTAAAGAGCTATCAAAAGGAACAACAAATAATGATATTGCAAAAACTCTTTTTATATCAGTAAATACAGTTAAAACACATTTAAAAAATATTTACGGAAAGCTAAATGTGAAAAATAGAACTCAAGCAGTTAAAAAAGTGAATAATATGGAAAATTAGTCTCTTTTCACCCATTTGGGTGAGGCGTAATAAATTCAATCTATATAGCTTTGTGTAAATAAAAAAGTAACTATTAATTTAATTTGAAAAACATAAAAAACTTAAAATCATGAAAAAACCACTATTATTTTGTACTACTCTTTTTTTAGCAAACTTAATATTTGCACAAACAACAGCAATACCTGATGCTAACTTTGAACAGGCATTGATTAATTTAGGGTACGATACAGGCTCACCAAATGGTAGTGTACCTACTGCCAATATAAATACAGTTACTGTTTTAGGCTTAATACCTAGCAACATAAGTGACTTAACTGGTATTGAAGATTTTACTGCACTTACAGTATTATATTGCCAAAATAACTTACTCACTAATTTAGATTTATCACAAAATACTGCCCTTGTTGAGTTATCTTGTCAAGATAATCAGTTAACAAATATAAAAGTTACTCAAAATACAAATCTAGCTACCTTAATCTGTTTCAATAATCAACTAACGAGCATCAATGTTACTCAAAATA
>CAYHWX010000208.1:0-4901 GCA_964360245.1 uncultured Vicingus sp. | reverse complement strand
CATCTGGAAAATTGCTTTCCCAATTATTATTAGTGGTGTGGCTCAAAACATAGTAAACGTAACCAATACGATGTTTTTAGGAAGGGTGAGCAATGTTGCTCTTGGAGCAGGAGGAAACTCAGGTATTTTTTACTTTGTATTAGTAATTACAGGAATGGGACTTACTACCGCTACTCAAATTATTATAGGCAGAAGAAATGGAGAAAAAAATTATAGCGAAATAGGAAAAGTTTTTGATCATTGTATTTATATGGTGGTTCCTTTAAGTTTTCTTCTCTTCTTTTTTATTAGGTATTGTTCGCCCTATTTGTTAGAAGATATTATTAAATCACCAGCTATTTTGGAAGCTTCTAAGGAGTATTTGCATTACAGAGCATTTGGAATTTTTGTTGCCTTTCTTAATTTTTCATTCATCGCTTTTTATGTGGGAACCACTCAAACCAAAATGTTAATTTATACAACTATTGTGATGATGTTGGTAAATGTTTTTTTAGATTATTCACTAATTTTTGGAAACTTCGGTTTCCCTGAAATGGGAATTAAAGGTGCTGCTATTGCTTCGGTAATTGCCGAAACTACTGCCCTATTATTTTTTATCATTTATACTTACAAAAAAATAGACTTAAAAAAATACAACCTTTTTACTTTTAAAAACTTTGATTTTTCGCTTATCAAAAGAATTTTAGGCATTGGAAGCCCTATCATGCTTCAAAGTTTTTTATCGTTAGGTTCCTGGTTTGCCTTTTTTATCATTATCGAAAAATTGGGTGAAAAAGAATTGGCAATCTCTCACATTATCAGGAGTATTTATATGGTTTTAATGATTCCTTTGTTTGGCTTTAGCTCAGCCACTAATTCGTTGGTAAGTAACCTTATTGGACAAGGAAAAAGTGATTTAGTGCTGACCTTAATAAAAAAGATAACGCTGTTAAGTTTATTAGGTACAGCTGTGGTGCTATCGTTCAACCTCCTGTTTCCAAAAGAAATGATTGGTTTTTATACAAATGATGCTCAATTAATTCTCGAAACACTACCCACTTTAAGCGTTATTAGTTTCACGATGTTCTTTTTTTCAGTCGCTTTTATTTTATTTAATGGAGTAAGTGGAACTGGAAACACCAGAACATCATTATTAATCGAAACCATTACCATTTCGATATATCTAGCAGCAACCTACTACATTGCGATTGTTTTAAAATCCTCCTTACCAATCGTTTGGTGTTCGGAATTTATCTATTTTACTTTTTTGGGATTTTTATCTTTTTCCTACCTCAAATGGGGAAATTGGAAAAAAGTGAGTATTTGATTATTAGCAATAAACTTGGCTTTGTGCTAAAAAAAGGGTAATTTCGTTTAACAACCGATTATATAGCATTGAAACGCAACATAGACGGACGTTACCACACATAGTAAAATGAGAACAACAATTCAAAAGCAATATTCTAAACTCGGGATTGATGTCAACTCAAATAAAGTTTTAAAAGACTACTTAAATCGAACTGAATTTAAAAATGAAGACATTAAAAAGCAATTTGAACTTTTTCATATGGACTTTATTTTGGGTTTGAGAGAAATAGAAAAAGTCGATAATAGCTCATTTAACCGATACATCAAAACTATTAATGATACAAAAGGAGAATCAAATTTTTGGGGTGAAAAATTTGAGGTTTATTTCCACTCTAAATTAATACAAGGAATACCCCAAATAATTACAAACTTAAAAAGAGGCAAAGATGGTTTAGAACCTGATTTACTTTTTGACTTTAACAATAGTAATCTAGGCATTGAGTTAACAACTCTAAAATACATAATCCCACCTAAAAGTGAAGAACAAGTGCTTTCTAAAATTACTGAATGTATTAGAAAGAAAAACTCAAATAAGTATGCAAATCCTAAATGTGCCTTAATAATTGACATTACAAACATAGTTGCTTACGAAAAGATTTTTAATTTCAGTTTAAACAAGATTTTTAAGGAACAGTTTAATGGGTTTAGTTATCTCTCAAAGGAAATAAACTTCGGAATGATTATTTTATGTAATAGCGTATTCAAAAAGAAATCTGATGATACATTATATCATATGTTAGCTCCTAGAATTGGGATTATGAATGAGAAACAGATTATAGATAAAGACTTAAATCAGTTTTTAAACATCTCTTTTGATAATTTTAAAACAAACAATAATTTTGATTTACAATTTCATCATTTGAATATGTAAAAACGTGTGGTAACACTCTGTAATATTGCATTTTGCTTGCAAACAGTTTTAGCTTTCTGACAATTTTGTGAGTTAGAACCCCTGCTGGTGCGAGTTTAGCGTAGCGTAACTCGTTCCATTTATAACTCAAACAAGTCTAAAATCCATTTTCCACAATGCTGGTGCGAGTTTAGCGTAGCGTAACTCGTTCCGTTTAGAATTCCTTTTATAATTCAACTAAGTCTAACATTCCTTTTTCTCTGCAAATGCCTTTGCACTACTATATTTCCAATCACAAATAGCTGTAACAAATCCTGCCTGAACTGGATTATTATGTATGTAGTCAATTTTTTGTTCAATTACTTCATTACTCCAAAGCTCAATTGGTTTATTGTGTTGCTGCCAAAATTGTCGATTCTTAACATTACTGTTTTTCTTTGCTGCTCGTTCCATCATCCATAACATCCATTCCTTTCTGCTTTCCTGTATGTTTTCTACTATCACTTTTTGAATTTCTTTTGAAGTATGTCTTTTAAAATCCCGAATCAAATCTGATGGATTATTATTTTTTGCCTTAAAAACTAAATGTATGTGGCTCGGCATAATGCACCACGCAGCTATTTCCATACCCTTTTCTTTTTGGCAATAGGTTAAGCTTTCTATAATTTTTTCACAATACAATTCTCGCACAAACACATCTATCCAATACACTACTGCAAAACTTACAAAATATAATCCTTCTTTGTTATGAAATTTATAATTTCTACTCATACAACAAAATTAAACTTTTTGATTAAATTACCACGAGTTACGCTACGCTAAACTCGCGGTAGCGATTGGTTCAATGCAAATGCTTGAAATAGAAATTTTATTTTATACGCTTAGAAAAGTGGAGAATAACAGATAATTATTAAATTTGTTAAATGTCAGATTCAAAAATATATTATGCCATTGGCGAAGTTGCCAAAATGTTTGAGGTAAATACTTCCTTAATTCGTTTTTGGGAAAAAGAGTTTGATATTATTAAACCCAAAAAGAATAAAAAAGGAAATCGTTTATTTACCAAAGAGGATATTGCTAATTTTCATGTTATCTTTCATTTGGTGAAAGAACGAGGTTTTACCTTAGAAGGAGCCAAGAAAAAACTAAAAGGTAACAAAGAAGATACCATAAAAAATGCAGAGATTGTACAATCTCTGCAAAAAATTAAAGGTTTTTTAATTGAACTAAAACAAGAACTCTAAAGCTTAATTATTTTTTGAGTTTTAATTAATATTCCATCTCCATAAACTTTTATAAAATAAATTCCACTGTTGTAATTATTTTTAAAATTGGCAATGGAAGTATTGTTGAACTCAATTTTACTAATCATTTTACCAGTTATTTCATAAACCTCCACTCGCATAACTTTAGCTATCGAGTTTAACTGGATAGTTAATTCATTGTTAAAAGGATTAGGATAAATGACATTATCATTCATTGTTTTGCTAGCATCTACTATCCCAACTTGTGAGGAATCAATCACCATAAATTTATCAAATCCAGCTTCAACAACATGTCCAGGAGTTAGATCCATTGCTCTAACAATTAATTGCATGGTAGAAGTTGGAGTAATAACACTAGAAACCTGAACAGTTTTTGAAGACCAAGTACTCATTGTTGGGTCGCTTGGAGTAGAAAAGTCAATTTTTACAACACTAGAACCATTCGATAATTCTATCACCAACGAATCGTTAGGTGCACTAAAACCACCACCATTATAAAACCACCTGTCAAAATGAAGATAAGCATCACCATAAGTAGATATATCAAAAATTGGAGAGGTTAGCGTTGTTTGTCCTCCGTCAATATCATCCGTGCCAGCACCTCCTCCTCCATTACCAGTTATATAAGCTTCATCCAAACAATCGGTTGGAGAATCTTCTCCAGGATTGGCAAGGTCGCTACCATTTGTTGTTCCTACAGGAATATCTTTTACCCAATCTCCTGAAGTTGGATTTCCAGTTACTGTCCAACCTAAATCAAAAGTAAAATCATCGTAATAACCAGTGCTCATTTGAAACACATGAGTATTTCCTGCTAAATCAAGATTTTGATTACTCAAACAAAGTTGGTTGTAACTCCATTTTCCAATGTAAACATCATAATAATCTTCTATAAAATTGGGTACTGTAAAATTACCACTCGCATTGGTTTGAACAGTTATTGTATATAAAGGGTTTGTAATTAACACTTTCGCATTTGCAATTGGATTAGCCGTAACAGCTTCAATAACTTGTCCTTGTAAGGTAAAAGGTACGATAGGAACTAACTCCACATTTAAAGTAGTGGTATTTCCAGAAGAAAGAACTACTCCTGTTATTGTTTTAGTTTTATATCCAAATTTAGCAAATGAAACACTATAAGTTCCTGATGTTGCTAAACCTGTTTGGTAATTTCCTAAAATATTGGTATTTGTAGCAGTTGTAGTTGACACAATATCTATTTGAACTGCATCTAAATTAAATGCTGTTGTAGAATCTTTAACATTTCCTACTAGGAAAGATGCTGGAGTATAGGTTGGTCCTAAAACATATAACCCATTTTCAATATCACTTGCTATAATTAAGCCCGAAGGAAAGTAAGGATACACTCCCCAGCATCCATTAAAACCGTTTCCAGAAAATGCTGGAGAAGTGTCGTAATTTCCAACTTCTATCATGTT
>CAYHWX010000207.1:0-4910 GCA_964360245.1 uncultured Vicingus sp. | reverse complement strand
TACCAGATAAATCTCGGGCAACTGCTTGATAGTTGATTAAATTCGGAGCTTGTGCTATTGCAAATGTGCAAATAAGCATATAAGCGATTGTGAAAATGGATTTTTTCATAGAATTATGTATTACAATATTTTACTTTTTAATTGAGAAACTAACAACGATAATTTATCCGATTTGGTTGCATCTTTGACTTAGAACAATCCAATTTAATCGGTAAATTATCAAAGTTAAGAGAACAAATATAATAATCTAACCGATACTAGTCAAGTTTATTTATAATAATGTGTGAAGGGAAAAGTGAAATGAGAAAGTGAAGGGAAAAGTGAAAGTGAAGCACTAAACTTTGAATTGAAACAGTTCTCTATCTTCCGTCTTTGGCCTTCGGACAAATCTCAAACTATAAATGATTTAGCTAATATGTATGCCTATCACCAAAATATCGTCAATTTGCTCTAAAGGACCCTTCCATTGTTCGATGGTATTGTTTAAAAAATCTTTTTGAGCAATCATACTTTTACCATTTAAAGTAAGCAAGTAATCTCTAAATCTTTTGTACATAAATTTTTTGCCTTTTGGTCCACCAAATTGATCGGCATAACCATCGGAAAAAACATAAACGTAATCTTTTTCTTGTAGTTGAATAGTGTGGTTGGTGTATTTGTTTGTTTTGTCATCGTAATAACTACCAATGGCAAATTTATCAGCTTTTATTTCACTAACGTCCCCACCTCTAATGATGTAAAGCGGGTTGTATGCTCCTGCGTATTGTAATTCTTTAGTATTCATATCATAACTGCATAACGCTAAATCCATCCCATCTTTATGTTTAGCATCAATTGCGTTATTGTGTAAAGTTTTACTAATACCGAAATTTAAAGAATCTAAAATTGCTCCTGGAGTATCATTTTTCCGTAATGCTTCATTCAACGCATTATAGCCTACAATGCTCATAAATGCACCGGGAACTCCATGTCCAGTACAATCTACCGCTGCAAAATAAACTTTATTATTCTTTTTTTCTATCCAATAAAAATCTCCACTAACAATATCTTTCGGTTTGTAAAGAATGAAAGAATCGGGCATCACTTCTTTTACAAATTCATGAGGAGGCAAAATAGCTTCTTGTAATCCTTTTGCGTACTTAATACTATCGGTTACTTCTTCATATAATTCGCTTATTTTTTCATTTTGTAACTCAATTTCTTCCTTTTTTTGGACAACTTCGGCTGTTCTTTCTACTACTTTTTGCTCCAATACTCTTTCATTTTCAGCTAAGTCGTCACGCATTTTTATTAAAATTTTTCCTAAATCATCATCTTTGCTTAATGGCTCATAGTGAGTATTAAACTGGCCAGCTCCAACAGATATAGCAAAATCTCGGGTAGTTTCTAATCCTAAAATTACCCTGTTTAGTGCGTTTGTCATTTCGCCAATTTCATCATTTTTTGCTTTGATAGAATGTTTTGGAAATACCCCTTTACTTAGTGTTAACAGCACTAATTTTAATTCTTGAATTGGATTTACTATTGTTCGGGTGGTATAAAAAGCAACCAATACTCCAAAAATAACAAGTGCAATCCCTAGCCATTTTGAAAGTGACTTTAATTCGCTAAAAGATTCTTGCATGCTCTCGGTAACCTCTCATGAAGGAACATTTTTATTGCTTATTAATCATCTAACTGAAATAGAATCTCTGAGGTTTTAAGAAAAATATCTCCATCTTCCTCAATTAAAAAATTGGCTAAAAATTTATTTTGAGAATCTTCATAACTTGCCCAATCGGGTAACAATTCCATCACTTGTCCATGTAAATCGAACAAATCGTGTAAATTTTTAAATACTTGTTTTATTTTTTTTCGATCACTTTCTGGCCAATTGACAGCTAATTTTTTTATATTTTTTTCTAAGTGAGGGTATTCCCTTTCAATTAAGGTATTTAATTTTTGTTTATCTGGATGGTCTGCCTGAGATTGGAAGTAAATCCAATTAAAAATCAGCATTTTTGACCGAACGGTAAGTAATTTTAATTCTTCTAAAGAGGAAACAGATGGACTGTTTACGTTAGTAATTTCATCATTAATTTTAATACTGTCATTAAGGGTGTTGTAGGTAATGTAGGATACTATTACAATAAAAAATAACAGAACTCCAAAGCCTGTTCCTATTTTTTTACCTATTGTAAATCTAAATTCCATTTTATAAACATACGAATCTACTTTTCTTTTTCCAAATCTTTGTATTTATTTAGTAAATTTTGCAATTCTGTTTTATATTTTTGGTATTCATCAGAATTCGTTTTACCATTGACTTCAAGTTTCTTTATAAAATTAATTAATAAATGCTTCAATTCAATGTTTAATTTTGTGCTATCTAAGCCTTTATCTTCCAGTTCCTTTATTTTTATTTTTATTTCTATATATCTATCCCCTGCTTCCAAATACTCTAACTCGGCTTTATAAGAATCAGATTTCTCCATATCGTTTAGTCCATAATAAATATTTGAAAGACCAATTAGCGTTTCTTTTCTTTTATAATTTAATTCGTACGATTTTTTCATATATGGAAGTGCTTGTAAGAAAATTTCGATACAATGGTCTTGAACTTCATTTAGTTTTTCGATGTCCATATCATAATCCATATTATTAATAATGTCAGCCGCTTCGTTATAATATAAAATTGCTAAATTATAATTCGCTCCAGGATTGTTAGGGTCGATGGCAATAACTTCTAGATACAATTTTTCTATTTGGTTAGCTTGTGCAGAGTCTAATCCTTTTTCTGTTTCAGCAGGTCTATTTAGCATGGATGCTAAAGCTAATTTAAATTTAGCATCTTGTGTTCGTAAATCTACATTTGGATTAACGACAAACATCGTGTTTCTATAATTTTCGTAATTAACTATGGCTGTTTGATAGTTATCTGGGTCTAATAAACGAGCAGCATCATTGTATAATGTTGTTGCTAGATAGTTCAAAATTTTAACTCCACTTTCAGAAAATTCGTTAGTATCTACATTAAGTGTTAATAATTTTGTGAAGGATTCTATTGCGACCAACCTAAAGGTAGATGTTTTGTTGTCTTTTTCAATGGTTTTATACAATTCTTTGTAAATAAAACCTCTGTAATATAATTTTTTTGGTGAAGAAGCTAAAGTATCTTCTTGAATGGAAAGATCGATGTATTTTTTTGCACTATCTAATTCAGATTTCTGCATGTAGAAAAGAGCTACTGATAAGTTATCTTTTCCAACAAATTGTCCAAAAACTGAATTTGTCAGCATTGCAATAATAAATAATATGTAAATCTTTTTTATCATTCTATTTAACAGAAAAAGCTAGTGCCTCTAAATTAGAGCTTACTTTTAATTTATACTTTTCTACATTTTTTTTATTTAACTCAAATTTTTGTCGATTATCTTTAATTATAAAATTAATGCCAGCTCCTTTATCAACAAAACCTTGTTGTTCGGTAATAATTAAAGTGCTGTTTGATTTTACTTGTTTAAGAACATCTGAAATATCATCTTTACTATTTTGGCTAACGTACAAGATGTGGCATTTACTGATATCACCAGAAGAATCAAATTTTTTAATTTCTAGGGTTTGATTGGCAACTTTTTTAGTTTTTGCCATCTTAGATAATTCTTGAAACAAAGGAGATTCCCCCACAACCCCCACAACAAAATTACCTTCACGGTATGCTTGAGGCCATTCCACTAACTTGGTGAAATTCATTATAAAAATAGCTTTCATTTTGGAGTTGGTATCAACAGCATCATCTAACTTAAATCCTGAGGAAAAAGTTAATAGGGCAACTAATATGAGTGCTATTTTTTTCACTTTTGCGTACTAAACAAGTATCAAGCCAAAATGGATGATACAAGTTACAAAAATATTATGTTTTGTGAAAGTAAACTGCTTTTTAGAGAAAAAAAAATATATTTAATCTTCTTTCTTTTCTTTCTTTCTTCCTTTTCCAGATTTTCTTCCTCCTGATGAGCTTTTTGCTTCTTTGTCTCCGCTGCCTTTAGGACTGGAATTAACTGATTTGTATCTTCTTTTGGTAGAAGAAAAAATTGATTTATTTTTCTTTTGAAGTTTTTTTTCAGATACGGAATGACTGTATAATTTACTTCTTGATTTTGTTTTTGGTGGTTTTGAAGAATATATGTTCGGTCCTTTTTTTGTTTTTCCAGCAAAAGAGTCTCCTTTTGAAGATTCATTTGAAGTAGCACCTTTATCTTTCTTTTTCCAAAATTGCCCGTAGCTATTGTTGGTAGTAGAACAAAGTACAAAAAGGCATATTAAAATATAAATAAAATTTTTCATATAAAGAAAAAATTCCCTTTTTGGATACTCAATAATTCCAAAAAAGGAAAACAGTTAATGACTAAAATTTTTCAAATCGTGGTAAATATAAGAAGTTGAATAATTAAAGAACCATTTGTAAGTGACAAAAATTATCAACAACTCAAAATTTTTGTTAATAAGTTAGCTTTCAAAAAGTGAGGTCAAAAAAATTCGAATTGATGTTGATTCTATAATATATTAAGCATTCAAAACCTTTTTAAGGATATTTTTAGTTTAATAAAAATACTACGACTTTGAATTTGATAAAGCTTTAGCTATTGATGAATAATAAATCGAAAGCCTCTTCCGTGCACATTCATTATTTCTATTCTTTCGTCTTTACATAAATGTTTCCTCAATTTTGCAATATAAACATCCATGCTTCTTGCATTAAAATAATTATCATCTTCCCAAATGGCTTTTAATGCATAAGTTCTTTCTAAGACCTTACCTTCGTTTAAGCAAAATAACCTCAATAAATCATTTTCTTTAGAAGTTAATTTTTGTAGTTCTTGCCCTATTTGTAAAGCTCTTTTCTTATAATCAAATGAATATTTACCTAA
>CAYHWX010000206.1:0-4933 GCA_964360245.1 uncultured Vicingus sp. | reverse complement strand
GGAGTTCTAAAAATTGAGTTTTTTGATTACACACCCCTTTCCCCTCTTGATAGAGGGGATGTGAGATGTTAATTTTTAGAACTCTCCTTAAAAGGCTCCGAGTGGCAACATTTCTATGTATTACTATCAATTTCATTAAATACTAGGGTTATCCACTTTTTTAGTTTTATTTCTAACATAAATGATAGAAATTGCAGGAGTCATCCCCAAAGTTTGATGAAATGAAGAGGAAAGATCGATTTTAAAATCTTTTAATTTCATACCAAAACCAAAAGCATATTGGGTTGGGTTGGTAGATATTCCACCACGTAAATAAAGAACTTCAGTAACATGATATTCTAAACCTGCTTTAACAACGGCATCAAAATTCATGTCTTTTTCTGTTTCAACACCTAACGTTACTTTTTCAGAAAATCGATAATCCAATCCTAACTTCATAATAGTTGGAATTCGTTCGTTATCATATTCCGCTAACTTGCTTCTTGTAGGATTGTAAATGTGTACCCCTAAGGAAAGTTCTTTGCTTAGTTTTGCGATTAACCCAATTGCTCCAGTTATTGATGTTTTAGTTCCGTATTCTTGAGTTAATTTTGTGTTTAAATAATTGAGTTGAACTCCAACGGAAAATTTATCTCCAAATCGTTGTCCATAAGATAAACCTGCTTTTGTTTCGTTGTACAATTCAAAGCCAAAAGAAGTAACACTAATACCTAATGCTCCTATTTTTACTGGAAGAACTAAAGCTGCAGCTTTGTAACTTGTTTCTTTTAGCAAAAATCTGTTTTCGTAATAAATTCCTCCCGAAAAATCAGTCATAAAACCTAAACCAGCCTGATTATTGTTAGTTGACCACACATCCGAAAGTGTAGTTGTAAAACCACCCATAGCAGCAGAACGAGCACCGATGTTGTCGTTACCAATTTGAGCATTCAAATGAATGGCAAAAAGTAGTAGAATTGCAGTTGTTATTTTATTCATGAAATGTGATTTATTTGTAAGAAGTTAAATTTCATAAAGTTGAAAGTGAAAAGTTTAAAATTAATACTTTTAACTTAGTCATTTGTCATTAATCTTTTGTCATTTTTTTAATCGCTTAATATTTCGTTCAATATATTTTTGTGAAGTCATTAATGCATCTTGTATTCGTTTGGCATAACGAATACTGGCAATAATTTCAGAATTTTTCTCTTCGAGTAAAAGATGTGCTTTTTCTACCACAGATTTTTGCTGTTCTACTTCATTTTTTTGTGTTTCAATAACTCGTTTTTGTTTTTTAGTGACTTGTAAACGGTTAAATACAAAGATTAAAAAAATAAACACTAAGCCTAAACTACCAGCAGTAGTGTAAGTAATAACTTTTTGTTTAGCTTGGGCTTCTTGTTCAATGGCTATTTGTTTTTCGTGTTGGGCATCATCAATGGTTTTTTGTTTTTCGTATTCGTATTTGGCTTGTTGTTGTGCAGCAGCTTTTTCGGTTTCTTCGTTGTTTATACTATCTTTCATTTGCGTAAAAAGCTTGTACATTTCTAAGGCTTTTAGTCCTTTACCATGTTTTTCATAAATTAGGCTTAATAGTTCTGCTGCACTCATAATGTTTGCTGGATAACCTATCTCATAAGAGATAATCAAACTGCGATTGCCATAAGAAATAGCACTTTCAAGATTGTTTTGTTTTAACTCAATACTTCCAATGTTATTTAAAGTGTATGAGGCGGCTTGTTTGTCTCCAATTTCTTCTTGTAGTTGCAAGGATTTATGATAATACTCCAATGCTTTGCTAAACTTTCGTTGCTTGTTACAAATAACTCCAATGTTATTTAAAGAGATTGCAATACCTTGTTTATCACCAATTTCTTCCTGTATTTTTAAAGATTTTTGATAGTATGTTAACGCACTGGTGTAGGCTTCTTGGTTTTTATAAATAGCTCCAATATTGTTCAATGATCTAGCAATGCCTTGTTTATCTCCAATTTCTTCTTGTAGTTGCAATGATTTCTGAAAATATTCCAATGCTTTTGAGTTTACCCTTTGATTGGTGTAGATAAACCCAATGTTATTGAAAGATTGAGCAATGCCATATTTATCTCCAATTTCTTCTCTCAGTTGCAAGGCTTTGTGGTAATACTCTAATGCTTTAGGAATGTCTCCTTGATTTTTATAAATCAACCCAATGTTATTGAAAGTGGTTGAAATGCCTGTTTTTTCTCCAAATTCTTGTTGAATTTTTAAGGACTTTTGGTAATACATTAATGCTTGTTGGAGTTTACCTTTATTACTAAAAATAAGTCCAATGTTGTTTAATGCACTTGCCAAAGATTTTTTCAAGTGTTGTTTAATGAGATTGGAATGATGAGTTTTTAAAGTTTTATTTATCAATTCGTACTGGAAAAATTGATATTTTTCCCAACTTTCATCCATCATGTTTTCGCAAATACTACTTAATGAATTTACCTTACTGGTATCTTCTTTTGCTTTGTGATAAAGTGTTAAGCAACTATCAATTAGTTGTCGGTCGTCTTTACCTAAATTGGCTAAATTTAGACTATCAATTAAATAAAACTTTTTAGGAGCGTAGTTTTGTGTAACATCCTTTGTCTGCCCTTCTATAAACTCAGGAAAACAAAGGGTGAAAAGAACGAATATGTAAAATAGTTTTTTCATTATTCTACTTCGTGGATTTCAATCTATTTATATTTCGTTCAATGTACTTTTGTGAAGTTAATAAAGCATCTTGTATTCGTTTGGCATAACGAATGCTTGCTAATATTTCATTATTTTTTTCTTCTAATAATAAATGTGCTTTTTCTACTACAGATTTTTGCTGTTCCACCTCTAATTTTTGGGTTTCGATAACTATTTTTTGCCTTTTGGTTACTTGTAATCGGTTAAAAACAAAAATTAAAAAAATAATTACCAAACCCAAACCACCAGCAGTAGCATAAGTAATAACTTTTTGTTTGACTTGAGCTTCTTGTTCAATGGCTAGTTGTTTTTCGTGTTGGGCATCATCTATCACTTTTTGCTTTTCGTATTCGTATTTGGCTTGTTGTTGGGCTGTTGCTTTTTGAGTTTCTTCGTTGTTTAAGCTATCTTTCATTTGTACAAAAAGCTTGAACATTTCTAAAGCCTCTAGTCCTTTACCTTGCTTTTCGTAAATTTTATACAATAACTTTGAGGTATTTTTAATGTTTTCTGGATAGCCTATCTCATTCGCAATAACCAAACTTCGAACGCCATATTCTTTAGCTATACTTATGTTGTTTTGCTTTAATTCGATTTCACCAATGTTGGTTAAAGAAGCTGTAACACCTTGTTTATCACCGATTTTTTCTCTTAGTTGCAAGGATTTGTAGTAATACTCTAAAGCTTTTTTGGTGTCGCCTAAACGACTATAGATAAGTCCAACGTTACTTAACGATTGTGCAAAACCTTTTTTATTCCCAAGTTCTTCTCTTATTTTTAAAGATTGGAGTAAATACCCCAAAGCACTTTTAGCATCGCCTTGGTTTTCAAATAAAAGCCCAATGTTGTTTAAAGAACTTGCTATATCTTTTTTATCCCCAATTTCTTTATAAATTTTTAATGATTTGTAATAGTACTCCAATGCATTTTTAAAGTTGCCTTGATTGAAAAAGATTAGCCCAATATTGTTTAAAGAAATTGCTATAATTTTTTTATCTCCAATTTTTTCGGATATTTTTAAGGATTTGTGGTAATATTCCAATGCATTGGCTAGGTCGCCTTGGTGGTCGAAGATTAGCCCAATATTATTTAATGAAGTTGCAATACCTTGTTGATCTCCAATTTCTTCTTGTAGTTGCAAGGATTTGTGATAATTTTCTAAGCCCTTCGGTAAATCACCTTGATCATTATAAAACATCCCAATGTTGTTTAATGCACTTGCCAAAGATTTTTTTAAGTGTTGTTTAATGAGATTGGAATGATGAGTTTTTATTGCTTTATTTATCAATTCGTATTGGAAAAATTGATATTTTCCCCAATCTTCATGCATCATATTTTCGCAAATACTATTTAATGCATTTATCTTACTCGTATCATCTTCTGCTTTGTGGTAAAGGGTTAAGCAACTATCTATGAGTTGTAGGTCAGTTTTTGTTAATGTAGTTAAGTCTAAACTATCAATTAAATAAAACTTTTTAGGAGCATATTTTTGTGAAAGAACCTTCGTCTGTCCTTCTACAAACTCAGGAAAACAAAGTGTGAAAAGAACGAATATGTAAAATAGTTTTTTCAATTTTTACTTTATGGATTTTAATCTATTCATATTTCGCTCTATATATTTTTGCGAAGTTAATAAAGCATCTTGTATTCGTTTGGCGTATCGAATGCTGTCTAATATTTCTTTTTGTTTTTCTTCCACCATTTCTTTTTGCTTTTCTACCAGTTGTTTTTGCTGTTCTACTTCTGTTTTTTGTGCTTCGATAATGCGTTTTTGTTGCTGCGTAACTTTTAAGCGATTATAAACAAAACCAGCAAAAGTTACTACCAAAACTAATCCACCTATTAAGCCATACTGCTGAAATCGTTTGGCTTTTATTTCGGCTTTTTGTTGTGCTATTTCAGAATCTTTTATTTCTTTTTCCTTTACATTAGCAATACTATCTGTAGCCGCTTTTTTTTCGTATTCGTATTTGGATTTTTGTTGCACGCTTGCTTTGTAGTTTTCTTCGTTTTGGATACTATCGTGCATTTGTATTTCTTCTTGGTAATACTGGTAAGCTAATTGATAATTACTTTGTTTTTCGTAAACTTCTTTTAAACCACTTGCAGCGTTCTCAATTGTAGTAGGATAACCCAATTCTTTGCTAAGTTGATACGATTTTTCGAAATAACGTTGTGCTTCGGTAAGTTTTAATTGAGCTAAATAAATACTACCTATGTTATATAATAAACGAGCCATTCCCAGTTTATC
>CAYHWX010000205.1:0-4951 GCA_964360245.1 uncultured Vicingus sp. | reverse complement strand
CTCTATCAAGAGGGGAAAGGGGTGTGTAATCAAAAAACTCAATTTTTAGAACTCCCCTTAAAATGTATTATTGTTGGGTTATTGATAATACCATTTTTCACATTCTCTCAAAACAATGAAGAAGAAAAAAATAAAATCATTGAAAAACGAGTCGAGTATTTAATTGAAGATGCTGAAGAATCTGATGCCGATTATACCACCATTTTTGACCAATTATCCAATTTTTACGACCACCCATTAAACTTAAATAAAGCAGATTTAGATGAGTTAGAAGAGCTTGGATTGCTCACTAATATTCAAATAAACAATTTATTAAAACACATCGAGGAAAATGGAAAATTAATGACCATGGAAGAACTCCAAACCATTGATGGATTTGATGCTGAAACAATAAAATTAATACTTCCATTTGTTAAGGTTTCTTCAAATATTGATAGCCCTCAATTCTCGCTGAACGAGCTTTTAAAAAATGGAGAAAATAACTTGTTTATTCGTTACAAAATCGGGTTGGAGGAAAAAAATGGCTTTAGCCCAATTACAGATTCTGCTTTGGCTGCCAGTCCAAACTCTCGTTACATTGGAGATGAAGCTAATCTTTATACACGGTTTCGATACAAGTATGGTAATCACATCAGTTTTGGTATAACTGCCGAAAAAGATGCTGGTGAAGAATTTTTTAATGGAGCTCAAAAAAATGGATTTGATTTTTATTCTGCCCATTTTTTTATAAGAAATCAAGGTAAAATAAAACAATTAGCCCTTGGAGATTATCAAGCACAGTTTGGACAAGGGTTAACGTATTGGTCGGGTACAGCTTTTGGAAAATCAGCAGATATTATGTCTTTGAAAAGAAGTGGTGGGGGTTTAAAACCTTACACATCTGCTGATGAAAGTCTATTTTTAAGAGGCGGTGGTATTGCTTTTCAGTTCAATAAAATTGAAGTAACAGCTTTTTATTCCTACAATAATGTTGATGCAAACATTGATTTAACCGACTCCACTTCTGTTGACCCAGAAGTTTTAGCAATAACATCCATTCAACAAACAGGGTTTCATCGAACAGTTAACGAAATTGCCGATAAAGATGCCATTACTCAGCAACAAATAGGTGGACATTTAGCTTTTAAAACAAGAAGATTAAATGTCGGTTTAACTGGAATAAACAGTGAGGTAAATACCGATTTTAATCCCGATTTACAAACCTATAGTCAATTTAGGAATAGCGACAATCAACAAACTAACATTGGAGCAGATTACAGTTGGATTTTCAAAAACTTTAATTTTTTCGGAGAATTTTCTAAAAGTTTAACCGCAGGGAATGCCCTTGTTTCTGGTGCTTTAATTACACTTGACCCTAAATTGTCGGTTGCAGTTTTATATCGAGATTATCAGCGTAATTTCCACCCAATTTCTAGTGCAGCAATAGGAGAAAATTCTACCAATGAAAATGAAAAAGGATTGTATTTGGGACTGGTAACAAAACCAATTAAAAATATCACCTTATCTGCCTACTATGATCAATTTACATTTCCTTGGCTAAAATATGGTATCGATGCACCATCTCAGGGGTATCAATACATTGCTCAATTAACTTATACACCTTCAAAAAAAATGGAAATGTATGTGCGAATTCGCGAACGTAATAAAGGGGGTAATACTTCTGTAGATGTATTAGATGGGATAGATTATTTAGTAAACGAAAAACAAACCAATTATCGTTACAATTTTAGCTACCAAATTTCAGAATCTTTTAACATAAAAAGCAGGGTAGAATTGGTAAATTACGACAAAGAAGAATCCCCATTTGAAAAAGGTTATTTAATCTATCAGGACATTACTTATAAAGCATTAAGTAGCCCATTTGCTTTTTCTTTTAGATACGGAATATTTGATACAGATTCCTATAACAGCAGAATTTATGCTTACGAAAATGATGTACTCTACTCCTACACAATACCGGGGTATTACAACAAAGGAACACGAACCTACTTAACAGTAAAATACACCGTTAAAAGAGGCATTGATGTTTGGTTACGTTATGGCTTAACATACTATGACAACATCGATGTAATAAGCTCTGGTTTAGAAGAAATACAAGGTAACCACAAGCAAGAAATTAAAGCACAAATTAGATTCAAATTTTAATCCCGAATATTTTTATTAACAACTGCTAATTGTATATTATATTTTAACTAATATCGCTTATTAATTGTTACTGTATAAAATAAGGGGAGTTCTAAAAATTAACATTTCACATTCCCTCTATCAAGAGGGGCGAGGGGTGTGTAATCAAAAAACTCAATTTTTAGAACTCTCCTTATTTTATACCTATAAAATTTGAATTTCATTCTTCATTTACATGGCAAAAATTAAAGAAAAAAAATTAAAATTTCTTTTCGTATCCCGTTGGGGCGAAATATTAGATTTAGCATACTCCGTTCTTAAAGAAGGAAATCTTGTTAAAATGTATGTGGAGGTTAAAGAGGAAAGAGAAATTGGCGATGGATTTATTCCAAAAGCAAAAAGATGGACTTCATACATTGATTGGGCAGATATTATCATTTTTGATTATACTGGTTGGGGAAAAATTGCTTCCGAATTAAGATTATCTGGTAAGCTGGTAATTGGTGGAACAGAATATACCGATAAGTTAGAATTGGATAGGAATTTTGGACAAAGTGAACTTAGACGCCATAAAGTAAAAATTTTAAACTACATGGAATTTGACAGCACAGAGCATGCTATTGAATATGTAGAAAAATTTCCTAACAAATATGTCATTAAACCTTGTGGTGAAATGTCGGAGCAAAAGCAATTGTTGTTCGTGGGGCAGGAAGAAGATGGTGGCGATGTAATACGTGTGCTAAAAGCTTATCAGAAAACTTGGGGAAGTGATTTAGGAGTTTTTCAATTGCAAAAAAAAGTAACAGGAGTTGAAGTGGCAGTATCTGCTTTTTTTAATGGAACCGAATTTATTAAGCCAATCAACATTTCGTTTGAACATAAAAAACTTTTTCCTAAAGAATTAGGAGTTTCTACTGGTGAGATGGGAACAAGCATGCTTTGGAAAGATGAAAATGCAATTTTTGATGCTACACTTAAAAAGTTTGAAGAGACATTGGCTCATGAAAATTTTGTTGGACACATTGATATCAATTCTATTGTAAATGGAAACGGAATTTATCCGCTTGAGTTTACCTCTCGTTTTGGCTATCCGCAAATACAAATTCAACGAGCAGGTATTACAGAACCTTTAGGGTTGATGTTGTACAAACTGGCACGGGGAGAAAAATTTAAAATTAGCACCAAAAAAGGTTTCCAAATTGGCGTTTTTATCGTAGTTCCTCCTTTCCCCTACCAAGACATTAAAACTTTTGAACTTTTTTCGAAAGACGCAGTTGTAATTATAAAAAAAGCAGTAAAAGAAGGTGTTCATCCTATGCACCTAAAAATGGTAAATGGCGAGTGGCTAATTACAGGTGTTTCAGGAGTTGTAGCGATAGTTTCTGGCACTGGAGTAACCATGAGAGAGGCACAACGACTAATGTATAACAGAGTTAGCAATGTATTGGTTAACTACTGCTATTATAGAACCGATATTGGAGATCGTTGGACGGAAGACTCCGATAAATTGTGGGCTTGGAATTTATTGTAATCAACCATGCAATTAATCGATTTAACTAAAACTCCAAAACGTTTTTTTGATATTCTTACTTCTGATTGGCGAAGTGGAATAGTACCTTTTTGGAAGGAATATACCAACAATGCAACTATTTATTGTTTAATAGAAAATAAGCAAGCCTGCCCGATTGAAGGGTCGTTCGGGCGGGTAATTGCTGGAGCTATCTTGTTTTCTGCTGTTTCGCCCGATACCAAAGGGTACAGTAAAATAGCTCAACAATGGTTAGACAAAGATTATCTTTATTTAGCTTTTGTTTTTGTAGCTGAAAACAGAAGGAGCGAAGGGTTAGGCTCTTTGTTGATTAATAAAATAAAGGCACAACTCCCAACACAAAAGTTTTGGTTAGCCATAGAAGACCACGGATTACTTCATTTTTACAATTCACTCGGTTTCCAATTTGCTCAAAAAGTACAAAACGACGATGTGGAAGAATGGATTATGACTTACTCTCATCCTGAATGAAATCCGTCAGATGACCGATGAAATGAAGAATTTTGTTGGTTGAAAAGATATACCAAACATAATTTAATTTCTATCGCCAATAAAAGCTTACGTTTTGGTTATGTTTGGATAAGATGTGGTGTTAGGTGTCGTTTTATTTTGCCAACAAGTCTAAAAGTTTTTTTGGATCTTGACGATTGTCCCAAAATGCAGTAATTATAATCTTTTCAGAAGTTATTTTATAAAAAATACTAAAATGCCCCATTGCAGACACAAACGTGTTAGGGTAGTCAGCTTTTTTAAATGAAAATGGATTATTAGAAATTGTTTTTATTTGTCGAGCAGTCAATTTAATTAATTTTTCAGCATAGGTAGTTGTACCATTTCTGATAACCCAATATTTTAATATTTTTCTACGTTGCCGAGCAGCAGTTTCAGTCCAAACTATAACTCTTTCAGCCATTTCAAGTCGCTTTTGTCAAGTTGAGCTTGGGTTATTAATTTTCCAGTCTTAATGTCATTGTCACTAAGTTGCAACATAAGTATTTGTTCTTCCGTCAATTTTACAGTATCTTTTTCTAAAGAACTATTTTCAACTAATTGAAATAAAGCAGCCAAATAATTTCTATTTGAAATGGTTAAAAGCTTATTAATAATTCCATTTCTTAGGTGGTCAATTGTAGCCATATAAAGTATTTTTTAGAAAATAAAGATACGAAATTTAATTTGAAAATCCAAATGCTTCTTTATTATTAACGAAAGCATTTATTGCTCAAAAAGTACAAAACGACGATATGGAAGAATGGATTTTGGTGAGTGAATAACCAC
>CAYHWX010000204.1:0-4983 GCA_964360245.1 uncultured Vicingus sp. | reverse complement strand
TCTTGTATCCGTTTGGCATAATGAATACTGTCTAAAATTTCTTTGTGTTTTTCTTCAACCACTTTTTTCTGAAATTCAACCTCAATTTTTTGAGAAGTGATCAAATTATTTGCTTTCTTTTTTTCTCTATAACTTCTAAAAATAAAAAATGCTAATGTAATGGATAAGAAAAGTCCAATTGCCATAGCAATTTTCTGCATATTTTGTTTTTCAATTTGTGTTTTTTGTAAATAGGTTAAGTTTTTTAAATTATCCAATTCCAATTGATTTTTTTCAGCCTTAAAAGCATTTTCTATAGCGAAAAGTTGATTTTTAGAATTTGCTTTATTAATAGAATCTGAAATTATATTATATTTGGTTTGAAAGGCATAAGCTTCTTTATAATTTTCTATCGCTAAATAACTATCAGACAAACCTTTGTATGCTTGATTTTTAAATATAATTGTTGTATTTCCTCCAAATTCATTTATCGCTTTATTGTAATATTTAATGGCTAAAGCATATTTTTTTTGCTGGTAATAAAATTTTCCATACACCGTATAAATTTGAAATAAGTCGTACGAACTATTTAATTTATAAAATTTTTCTTCCGCATCTTGAAGGAATTGTAATGCTTCCACATAGTTATTTTTTTCTAATTCGTGTTCTGATTTATGAGCAAATAAATTAGCAATTAATTGTGGATTATTATTTATTTTTTTAACCTTTTCAAAAGCATCGGATAGATAGTACTCCGAACTATCAAGTAAATTAAGTTCTTTATAAATAGTTGACAAGGAGATGTCAGTTTTTATAATTCCCTCTAAAAAGTTTAATTCATTAAATTGTTGATTGGCTAATAAAAAATATTTTTTTGCCAAAAGAAAATTATTTTGGTCTCCATAAATATTTCCAATATAAGAATACGTTTTAGCATAGATATCCTTGTAATTGTTTTTGATACTTATTTTTAGTGTAAGTGAATAAAATTTAATTGCCTCGTCATACATTCCTAAATCACTATAAATAGTACCTAAGGTGTTGTAGGCATTTGATAACCCTTTTTCGTAATTAATTTTTTTGGCTAATTCGATAGATTTATTAGCATAATCTATTCCTAATTGAAAATCGTTGTAGCTAATGTTCCAAGCTATTTTGTTTAGCGTATTTACTTTTTCTTGTTCCTCCTTAATGGTTGTCAAACTCATAATTAAACTATCTATCTGAACTTGTTGAATTTGTGCAGATAATGGATTAATCCAACTGAGTAAAAGTAAAAAATATAAAAATTTTGTTTTCATCTATATTATATTCTAACGCCAATAATGCAAACATCGTCCACTTGGTCAAGAGTCCCTTTCCAGTTATTAAAATGTTGTATTAAACTATTTTTTTGTTCTTCCATGGTATTGTTTTGAATGCTTAACAACAATTCTTTAAAAAATTGAGCTTTAAATTTTTTACCTTTTTCTCCTCCAAATTGATCGGTGTAACCGTCTGAGAAAACATAAATACTATCTCCTTTTTGAAGTTCTATGGTATGGGTCGTAAATGGTTGTGGATTATCTACCTTGCCAATAGGTTGTTTATTGGGTTTTATCTCTATCAATTCGAAGTTTAACTTCGTTGAGTTAGCAAGCTCGGTTGAAGTTGGAAGTTGGAGGTTGTTCAAAATTGGACGAATTATCCACAACGGATTATTTGCTCCTGCATATTGTAGTAAAGCAACTGTTTCGAGTTTTGAGTTTTGAGTTTCAAAATTTGAGTTTTGGGTTGACTCAGGCAACTCTAAACTTTGAACTCTAAACTCTAAACTACATAAAGCTATGTCCATTCCGTCTTTTACATCTTCATCACTTTTTTCGAATTCAGCAATAACAATTTCTCTAGCTTTATCTAAAATTTTTCCAGGTTCTGTTATTCCATGTTCTCTAACACTTCTGTTTAAACCGTTGTTACAAATAACACTTACCATCGCTCCCGGAACTCCATGTCCAGTACAATCTGCAGCAGCAAAAAGAATTTTATCATCTTTCTGTTCCATCCAATAAAAATCTCCAGCAACAATATCTTTGGGGAGGTATAAAATAAAACTTTGTGGTAAATTTTCTTTAATAATACGGTTAGGTGGAAGAATAGCAGCTTGTATCCGCTTAGCATAATAAATACTAGCGGTTACTTCTTTATTTTTTTCTTCAACTTGTTGTTTTTGTATATTGATTAATAAATTATCTTTCTTTTTTTGGTGATACGCTTTTATACCAATAATAATCAGAACAATCATTAAAATTAATCCACCTATTAACGCATATTTTTGTGTTTGTTCTTGCTTAATGGTTGCTTTTTGTTCTTTAATCTGCAAGTCTTTAACGGCTTGTAATTGAGCGTCTTCTAAACTATCTTTTAAAGAAATTTTCTCATACTCATATTTCATTTCTTGCTCTAATACTGATTTTTCAGTTTCTTTATTTCTAATGGAATCTCGCATGGTAATAAAAACCTCAAAATGTTCCCAACCTTCTTTGTAATGCCCCTCTTTTTTTGCAATTTCGCTTAATAACTTAGATGCGTCACTTATTGGCGATGGAAAACCTAATTCTTTTGAAAGTTTTAATGCTCTATTTGCATATATTTCAGCCAATTTTACTTCCCCTCTTTTTAGTGCTATTTCTGCCAAGTTGTTTAAAGAATTCGCAATTCCGTCTTTATCGGCTATTTCTTCTTGAATTTTTAATGCTTGCTCATGAAATTGCTTTGCCTTCTCAGTGTTACCCTGTCTTTGTTGAATCACACCAATACTGTTAGACGAACTTGCTATTCCTTTTTTATCATCAATTTCTTTATATATGCTTAACGAACGTTCTAAATACATGATTGCCATGGGGATATTTTTTTGACTTTCATAAGTAAATCCAATGTTATTTAATGAATTAGCCACTCCTCTTTTATCTCCAAGCTGTTCTCTAATTTTTAAAGCCTTATGATAATACTTTAAAGCCATTGGGATATTCCCTTGTTCATGATAAATGAGTCCAATATTGTTAGAAGCTCTTCCAATTCCTGTTTTATCTTTTAGTTTTTCGTATATTTTTAATGAATGATGAAAATATTTTAGAGCCTGAGTGACATTTCCCTGATTGTTAAATATAAATCCTGTATTATTATAAGTTGCTGCCAATACATTTTGATAAGCTTTTTTTTCCTTTTCGGAAGTGTTTGCTTGAGCGATAAATTTTATACAATCATTTGAAATACTATCCCAATAACTTGTCCTAAATATCCATCCTGTTTCTCCTATTTGATAACGTAAATCAACTTTTAATGTATCGTCTTTGGCAGTGTTTAAACGTTTTGTTAGTGAATCTATTTCTAGTTGCTGTTCGGGCGAATATTGAGCTACAATCTCTTGGCTTATCAATAAAATTGATAAAAAATATATGTAGTGTTTAATTTTCACAACTGAAAGGTAATAAATTTATTGAAGTGAAAAAAAAGATACACTTTAGATTTCTTAAATTTTTATTTTGAATCCACAATCAAAATGACCTTCTGGGCATTCTTTTTTACCATGCAAACCACATGGTCGGCATTTTAAATTTTCTTTTACTTCAACTATTGTTGAGTCATTTGATAAAGGTCCGAAACCAAAAGAAGGAACTGTAGAGCAAAAATAAGCTGTAACTGGAGCATTCATAGCAGAGGAGATATGCAAAGGAGCTGAATCGTTGACATAGTTCATTTTTGCATTTTGCATTAAAGCTGCAGATTCTAAAAAAGATAATTTTCCTGCTAAATTAATAACCGCATTGTTGTTTGATAATTTTTTAATTTCTTCGCATTGTTCAAAATCGTTTGGTCCACCCAATAAGTAGATGTTCCATTGGTCATTAATTTTATTAATCAACTTTATCCATTGTTCTTTTGGTAATTGTTTGGTAAACCAAACAGATGTTGGAGCTAAACAAGCGTAGTTTTGTTTTTTATAAGCTTCAATGGTAGCGTAATCTTTGTTAGATGGGTATAACTTTGGCTGACTAGCTTGATTATCAGTAATGTTAGTAATTAACAATTGATTTCGTTCTATTTCATGTTTTCCATCACCTATTTTGTGAGTTATCTTTTTTGTATATAAAAATGAAAGAGGGTTTTTATTAAAACCTAATTTTAGTTTTGCACCGGATAAAGCGGTGATTAAGCCACTCGAAGCAAATCGATGTAAATTAATAACCACATCATAGTTCGCATTTTTTACACTTTTAGTGATTGCTTTTAGGTTGTCGTATTTTTTATTTTTTTTATCCCAAATCAGTACTTCATTAATAATTGGATGGTTTTCGAATAAACTTTCATTACCCTTTCTTAGTAAAAAATCAATTTTACTTTCTGGATAAAATTGATTTAATTTTTCAACAATTGAAGTCGCTAAAATTACATCTCCAATAAATGCAGTTTGTATGACTAATATTTTTTTAAAATTGATTTTCAATTCTTATCTCAATTTATACCGCTACATTATATTCTCTTAAAGCATCATTTAATGAAGTTTTTAAATCGGTGCTTGCTTTTCTTTTACCTATAATTAAAGCACAAGGTACGTTGTAGCTTCCTGCAGGAAACGATTTTGTGTATGAGCCAGGAATTACAACCGATCTTTCAGGAACTATCCCTTTATATTCAATAGATTCATCTCCGCTCACATCAATAATTTTTGTTGAATTTGTCAATACTACATTTGCTCCCAAAACTGCTTCTTTTTTTACTCGAACACCTTCTACAACAATACACCTGGAACCAATAAAACAACCATCTTCAATAATAACTGGTGCGGCTTGTAATGGTTCTAATACTCCTCCTATTCCAACTCCTCCGCTCAAATGAACGTTTTTACCAATTTGTGCACATGAACCAACAGTTGCCCAAGTATCAACCATTGTTCCAGCATCTACATAAGCACCAATGTTTACGTAGGAAGCCATCAAAATATCTCCTTTTGCCAAAAAAGCA
>CAYHWX010000203.1:0-5015 GCA_964360245.1 uncultured Vicingus sp. | reverse complement strand
GGACAGAGACGGCGGCCATAATCGGGGTAGGGATAATGCAATACGAACTCGGCGAAACAAAGAGGCTCAAGCATTAAAAAATAACCTATCAGAACAAAATAAAAACATAAACAAAAAATAAATGTTGTATTTTTATTACAATGTTGTATAATAAATACAACTATGATATAAACATGGAGGACGGCCATGGACTACGAAAATAAGAACTTCGGAGAATTTTTCAAGGAACGTCGCATTGCTCTCGGTAAAACTTTGCGGCAGTTTTGTGCCGATAACAAGTTGGACCCGGGCAATATCAGCAAACTCGAACGCAAACTTTTACCACCGCCGCATAACAGAGAAAAACTCGAAGAATATGCGCGCTTTTTAAAGATAAAAAAAGGCTCGGACGAGTGGTATACGTTTTTCGATCTGGCCGCCGCTGAAACAGGAAGAATACCAGAAGAACTGATAGAGAAAGAGAATATCGTTGAAAAACTCCCGATACTTTTCAGAACGCTCCGAGGGCAAAAGGTCCCAGAAGAAAAACTTGAAGAACTTATCAAAAAACTTCGGGGAGAGTAACGTTGGATAACGAAATAGAAGCGCCGATTCTCTCATACGAAGATATCCGCAAACGTGCCGATGTCTTTTTGCAAAAGTATCACCCAAGCAGGAATATACCTGTTCCCATAGAAGAGATTGTGGAATTCCAATTAGGCATCAACATCGCTCCGCTGCCTGGCATGCATCAGGCATTTGAAGTGGACGGGTTCACGTCAAGCGATATGAAAAGCATCTTTATCGATGAATTCGTATACAACAGCCGTCCCGGAAGGTATAGGTTCACACTGGCCCACGAAGTCGGCCACGTTGTCCTTCATAAGAATGTTTACAATAAGGCCGCCTTCGGGAACATCCAACAATGGAAGGACTTTATCAATTCCATCCCGGACCAGTCCCACAGATGGCTCGAATATCATGCTTATGCGTTCGGCGGTTTGATTCTTGTTCCGCGCGAACATCTCCAGCGACTGGTGGACGAATACGTAAGACGTATCCGCGAAGAAGGGCTGCCACTTAAAGAAACATGGGATTTCTGCTGGCAACATATCGCGGCCCAATTGGCTAAAGATTTTGAGGTCTCAACGCAAGTCATAGAGAGACGTTTGGAAAAAGAAAGGATAAAGGAGCAATATCGCTAAAAACAATGAAAAAAATTAAGGAGGTAAAATCATGAAGAAAGACGCTGAGGGAATGAAGGGTTACCGTTCACGCAATGAAAATGGACGACTAAGAGATACTCGCGACGATAAACATACTCAAACGCTGGAAAGACAGTATAACCGTGATTTCGGCGTCCGCGATGACATGCATGTCGGCACGCTGTTGGAAAAAACCGGCATGGCTTCTGTTAATGATTTAATCAGTAGCGATTTGGGGAAGAAAAAGAAATAAATCGCCATATTTTTTATATTTCTTTCATTCCTATCTCTTCCATGATCGTATTGGCAAGGGTTGCCGCCAGATTATGGTCGTGGGTGCGGGAAAAGAATGTTTTAAAGAATTCTGCCTTGAGCCCTTTTACATACCGCTCATAATCGGTAACTGCCTGCAAGAGTTTATTCTTGTCTTTCGGTATCTTTACGACATAGCGGTCGGGCTTTTGAGAATAAACGACAAACTTCGCCTCTTCAAGGCTTCCCGCCGTATACTTGAAGCCTCCGCCTGATACGAGTTCCTGCCTGCCCATGAAATAACTGCCGAGTCTTAAAGGTTCGGCCGAAACTGAAATCTCTTTGGCGTCTTTCAGATATTTACTGTCAACGAATTCTTCCGGGAATTTCTTCGGGCCGTTTGGCAAGGCTTCGTTCAAGACCTGTTCTTTCAGTTTTTCGACGTCCTTTTCGGTCTTGGCCTTTTTACCTTTAGTGCGCATCTTCGGAAGGTCTATCCTTTCCCTTACGAGTTCGCAAAGGCCGTCGTATATGGGCTTGAGGTACTTTTCAGGGTCAAGTCCTATGGCCTCAAGGACAAGACTGTCGAGTTTTTGCCTGTCCTTCATCTTGACTTCCCCGAAGATGGGTTTAATAGGCCTTTCTTGAAGGGCTTCAAGCGCGCTTTTTTCTTTACTTAATAATTTAAGCGATTCTTTTTTAGGCGTCAAAATATCTTTCCAATCAATGCCTTCTGTTTTTGTGGCTCCTTCCCCAAGATTCACCCTGCTTATTAATTCCCTGAAAAGAGCAACAAGGCTTGAATTAAGATATATGCCAAGTCCATAGGAATGGCTGTTTTCTTTTGGAAGAATATCATAAAGATTACAGTCTATTTGGGCATTATCAATATTATAAGGTGCGAAAAATCTGTCACTTGTAATTTTCTGAACCAATATCTTTCCTATCGCTCTTTCGCCGAGGTCATACCAGAGTTTTCGTCCTGCAACAGTAGACACATCAGACCATGAGGTTCCATCGGACGTCTTTTGATTTTCGCCCCATTCAATGTATTTTAATGCGCCGGATTTCTTTTGCTTTCGCAAATCTGCCTTTGTTTCATGACAGAGAAAAACTTTACATTCAACATCTTTTTCTCTTAATAAAATCCCTTTCGCTTCCCTCGGCGATTTTAAAACAGGCTTTAAAAACTCTTCCTCAATCCCCCAGTGCTTGATTTTATCCTCGTCGAGATAGAAAAACTCGTTTATGCCTGTCGTATAACCTCTCCGCACCTCTGCAACTTCTTTAAGCGGCACGAGTTTATCCTTGCATTTTTCAAGAATATCGAAATACACCTGAGGAGCCCTTAGATATTGCCCCCATTTTACGGTCTTGCCCGCCGCCTCAACGTCTTTTAAAAGTTCGGCCTGCTTTATTGCCCTTACTCTAAAAGCGTCGTCCTCATAAGTTGCGATACCGTTAAGAACGCATTCCATCTTGGTCCCTTTAATCTTATGATGTTCGGAACCTTTGCTTTCAATCTTATAAACAAGTTTATCGAGTCCGGAATGTCTTCCCGCAGCGTTATCTTTTATGTCCCACGGGATAAGGTCTTTAAGGCGTTTTTTTATCTTGACGAATTTTACGAGATGGTTGTCCCTGTCCTCTTTATCCGGCGTTCTCTCAAGTATCGTAACGACCGTGTTTATGGCCGCGTCCTCAAACCACGGCTCGCAGCGCGACTCGATTATCGCGATTATCTTAAACTCCTTTAAAAAGAACCTCTGAAGTTCATATCCGTATGCCACGTCAAGCCAAGAATTCGACGTTACGATGCCCATCCTTCCGCCCTTTTCTTTTAAAAACCGCGCCGTGTGGAAAAAGAGATAGGCATATATGTCGGCCTGGCCGGAAAGTTTCGGATTGCCGCTTTTTTTATCGAAAAGTTCGGGATATTTCTTTTCCCATCCCTCAGAAAGAGCGTTCGCAAGTTTTGACTTGTAACCCTTTATTCTTCTTTCTATCAGTTCCTGCCTTATATATGGAAAATTTCCCACGGCCGCGTCAAAGACGGGGAGTTTTTCCTCAATCATGAAATCTTTATCGTCCGAGGCCTTTGGCGGAGGAAACCTGAATGAATCGCCGGGGCGGAGGTCGAAGAAATCCCTGCTTAATACGCGCGGAAAATTCCCGTAATCCGAAAGATTTTGGCGGTAAAGATTTATGGTCGCGAGTTCGGCCGGAAAATGCGCCACGTCAAAACCCCATATATCCGAGAGCAACGCAGTATGTTTTTTCTCTCCGAGCGCGTTTTTCCTGTCATATCCTCTGATGAGGAATGTCCCCGTGCCGCACGTTGGGTCGAGGACCTTCGAGCCTTTTGTTTGTATGCAAAACGCGTTTATAAGGTCAACAAGATCTTCCCTCGTGAAATATTGGCCGAGCGTATGACGCTCTTCAAGAGGTATGAGTTTTTCAAAGACATTGCCTATGACGTCCTGCGGCATTTGCGAGAAACTGAAGCGGTTAAGGTCTTCTATGAGGAAAGAAAGCGGCTCAAAGCACGAGGCAGGTATCGGGATATTATCGGTAAAATCTTCCTCAAACACCGCCTGATAATCAATCCCGCGCGCCAGTTCGAAATATTCCCCCAGTTTTCCGTTAATCTTGGACTGGTCCGCGTCTTTGATATGCATGGCCGGAAGATCGGAGTAAAACCGCCTCAAGGTGAGATAAAAGATTATCTTTCCGAAAAGCCTGTAAACGGCCTGTCTTGAGGCTTTTTCATAAAAAGAGGGGTCTTCGTAATTCGCAATCGCCTGTATGGTCGCCCATGCATAAAGCCCTTCCCTGAATTTTTTGTCTTCCCCTATTTTTTTGACAAGCGATTGATGGACATGGGGCGCAATGGTTTTTACAGCTTCGGTCAGACGATGGACAAAAAACGTCGAATCCACGTCAACAAGATGGCAGTGCCCGTCGCGCTTGATTACCGATAGGTCATCAAATATCTCCCGCGCCCTGCTCTTAAGAAGTTCCTGCTTGGAAGCGACCCATAAATCCTCGACCGTAGTTACGGAAATAATCGCCGGATAGGTTTTAAGGCGGTGGAGGTTTGAAACCGATTCGTTGGGATTAGGCGTCCTCCAGATTGCCGCGTCCCTTATGTTCCACGTAACAAAATAGTCGGCGTTCATCGCCCTTGCCTTAATTGCCGCATTTTCAAGAAGGGCTTTGTCGTCAATGGGCGTAACGGGGGTTTTGAGTTCCCATCCGCAAAAACCCATTCCAGCCTTGCGATTAAGCCATATTTGAATGTCGGGGAAGTTGGTCGTTTTAGCGGATACTTTTATTGATGTTTCCGAGGTGACGCTCTCGAAAGGATAAGACCCGCCGGAAATGACATTGTTAAGCCAGGATACCACCTGTCCCGCGAACTCTCTTTCGGTGGTTTTAATGTCAGCCACAATAAAAATCCTTTGTGTGGAATATTCCGAATAAAACCAACATGTCGCGGTTTACAATCAAAATCGCCTCGCTAAACAGGGCTTTCCTCGTCCACAACGGCTATAAGCATGCCTTCTATGAAGGCCTTAA
>CAYHWX010000202.1:0-5170 GCA_964360245.1 uncultured Vicingus sp. | reverse complement strand
AGACGAAAGGGACAGAAACAGATACGTCCTCATGAAAATGGGGATAGGTCAAACCCTAAACCACTACGCCAGTTCCCTACTCTACCTGTCTATCCCCCCCTGCAAACATTCAACTCTTTTTCTACTTTCCCACCTGCTCCTATCCCTTGTTTTTACTTGTGTTTATCGGTTTTCGTTCAGACACTAAATATAAGCAGGAGAAAGTAAAGTAAAATAAGGGAAGTAAAGAGTGGCATCGAATTTCGACCGTATGTAATATGGTTTTGTTAGAGACAGGAACATACTACATGAGGTGAAATTCGATACAGTTAGATACTATCACAGAATTATTACAAATTCCAGGGTTTAAAGTAACGCATATGCTAACCAGCACGGAAAGCAGAGGACAGCATTGATGGTGTCCTCAGAATTGTTTGAATTGTCCCCATGATTGGTTGAGTGTCTTTTTATTCAATCAATAAAATTTTCATCTGGTATACTTGAATTTTCTCTAAATTTGCTCACCATAATGATAGAACCACCAAGGACAAAAAAAGCCAAAAGGGAAATTAGGCCGATACGTTGGTTGCCTGTGTGGCTACTAACTATTCCAAAAATTAAAGGGCCGAACAGTGTAGCGACACGACCAGCCAACGCATTGAAGCCGAAAAATTCCGCGACTTTTTCTACCGGTACGATGCGAGCATATATGCTGCGGCAAATTGCCTGTGAAGACCCAATCACCATCCCAATTAACACAGACATTAATATAGGCGCAGACGAACTGGTGGCAAAGGCCATTACAGAAACAGCTCCACACCAAATAATCACTGTCGTTAAAAGTATACGTTTTTCAGAAAATTTGTCCGCGAGCCAACCAAAGCTAGGTGTGGTAACCATCCCAACAGCTTGAATAATGACAGTCATTAATAGTATCTTACTTACAGGCATTGCGAACGTTTTTGAAAGAAAAATAGAAGTAAAATAAATTACCGTTGTAATACCGTCACTTAAAAGGTAAAAACCCAAAAGGAAAATAAAAACATCTCGGTGCGCTTTCCAATTTTTAATTGTTGAGAACACGTTATGGTAAGCAAGCCATGGACTGGTATCATTATTTGCTTTCACCATGTCTTTTGACGGAAGAACAAGCAAAGCAGGGGCTGCAAAGACGAGATAGAATAAGCCAGTGATAAGAAAAGCAGTTCGGTAGTTAACCAAATTTTCGGGTGCGAGTCCGCCCTTCAAAAATGAATAGGTCAAGGCAAAACAAAGTATCCCTCCCGCGTAGCCTATGCCCCAGCCAAGCCCGGAAAGGAAATTTGAAGTTCTACCTTTGGTTAAGGTTTTTAGGTAGCTGTCATATAACATAGTCGCAATCACCCAGGCGACTTGTCCAATGATAAAAAGCATCGCCCCGAGATGCCCAGTACCTGGTGCTGCAAAAAAAAGAGCGATAGTTGACCCAACACAAGTCAACGTAGCAAGCGCCATAACTTGACGCCGTCTTCCTGAGGCGTCTACCACTGCGCCAATAAATGGCGAAATGAGTCCCGCGATAAGCAATGCCAGTGCCACAATCATTCCCCAGGTACGATCCGCATTCGGGCCGCCGCCTAAGGCTACTTGGCGGTAATAGAGCGGGAAGGCAACTGCAGCAATTATTAAGACGTAAGCACTATTAGCAAAATCATAGAGGATCCATGAAGCCTTCCGAATTGTTTCTTTTTTCATGGCTTCATACCGGTGATAATGGTGTATTCGTTTTTTAGCAATTGAACGTTCTGACTCATTTGAATTTGGGTCTTAATTTTGTTGAGACCTTTAGCAAATTCCTCGGAAGGAATTTTTGTGAATACCGTAAAAGGAAAGTGCTCTACCCAGGATATAAATGTTCGATCAAGGGGACGAATAATCTCACTAAACGTGTCAGTTTTTATATTAGTAAACCCGTTACGCAAAAGTTCTTCGCAGAGAGTATTAATACCAGGAAAGCGCTTGCATTCCATAATAAGTGCAGTTGGAAAAACTCGGAAATCAGGTCGAATCGCTAGTTGCTCATGGGCAATAGTTGCAATTCCAACTCGTCCTTCGTGCTGTAACACTCGCTCTGCATGTTGAAATGCTTTGTCCCGGTCACGAAACCGTTGAATGGACAACATCATTGTTACGACGGAAAAGCTGGCATCTTTAAAAGGAAGATTTTCAGCATCTCCTTGGTGAAAAGTTATTGTTGGAACTGATGACCGCGCATAAGCCACTCGATCCGCGTCTAAATCTAATCCTTCAACCCGTGCCCCCGATAAACCGGCCAAAAGCGCTGTATTTTCCCCGGGGCCGCAGCCTATATCAAGAACATTGTCGCTATTCGCCAGGTGAAGTACTTTTGCCAAAAAGCTACATAGTGCGGGGCTACAACCACGGAGCCGCGAATACCCCTCTGGCTTGAGTTGATCGTGATTGGCTTTAGAAATGTGGGAATTTGAGGTCACGGTACAACCTCTAGCCTTAACCCAAATAAAGCGGCATAGTCTACGATCACCTTTGAAGAGGGCTGAAATTTTTTAAACAAAGGCCTCCGTTCGTCAAAGACCTTTGCGAGAGCGGAAGGGTCGGGTAGATCAATCGTTTTTTCATGCCCACTGAGGGCATAAGCCCATCGTTTGGCTCCGGGAGATAGTGCGAGGACATTGGTAAGTGGATTGTACCGTTCTAAAGAGGATGGCTTCTCCGATATGATGTAAACAAATAGATGATTTTTAAGCCAACTTATTATTATCTCATTAAGCTTTACTGTTTTCTCACACGCCCCTCGCTGTTTCGCTTGTATAAGCCGATTTGTTGTTAGGATGATATCTTCATCCCAGTCTAAATCTTCAAAGTACTTGCAAAGTCCTATCTCATCCTTGGCACTTGATGATTCAGCGAGTTGCCCAACCAAATAATAAAGCATCATCATCATTTGCATTGTGTTTGACGGCTTCATGTTTTTTGGTACGAATTCGTTGCTAAAAATGATGAGGTCAGAACGATTGATAGTAAGAATGCCCGCCAATGCAAAAAGTAGGTGCGGCTGCTCACCCGCCAGGGGACCAGAAATTGGTGTATCTAAGAGAAATTGTGATCCTTTGCCGAGGCGACTTAACACGTCACGTATATATCTCTCCAAATCTTCATTGGCATCAGGCTCCGCTTGGTCTGAAATTGCCGAATGGGGTAATGTACGATAAGCCTCCAAGTCACCCCCGAGTACATTCGCTAGCCATTCACGAACTTCTAAACGCAAGTCCCGTTGGAGTATGCCGGATTCAACTTTTGCAATCCAAGTACGACGAGCCACTTTTCCTCTTTTTGTAAAAGGGTCGAGAGGAAGACTCGCCATAGAATTAAGTTTCCCTGCAAGCTGTTCTTGTGTTAACCCAGCTCGTTCACGATCTTTTTTGATCAGTTCACCTAATAGCATAATAGGAAATATATCAATAATTTGAGAAAAAAGCAAGAAATTCCTATTAATAATTTATATTCCCTATTTATAAATTAAAATAAGAACATATTGGGTAATTACCCAATATGTTCTTTACAAATACCTAGAAATAGAATAGAATATTATTGGCAATGAAATCTGCGTGATATGTACGGTGCGCAGTGTGGATGCAAAAGGGTCATATACGCAATTCCTAAAAAGCCGTGTTTAAGTATCTATTTTGTGGGAGGAGGTGGATATGAAATAAAAATTACAATTTTTTTAATCTGGGCGGGTAGCACTTTGCGGCGTGTAATGTTTTATTTTAAATATTAATTTTGAGGAGAGACCAAACATGGAAAAATACGTTTTGTACAATAAAGAGATTGGAATATGTGAAAATATTTGTAGAAAAAAAATAAATGAAAATTTTCTGATGCTGGAGAAAAAAAAATTATCCATTGAAATGAGAAAAATAAAAAAACGATTAATGGCAGTTTCACAAAATCTGAAGAAATTCAAAAATGAAGACTGTCCTTACGATTGTGCGTTCATCAATTAAAACTTTATAGTCTGAAAGAGAAAATCGAGTTGTGATTGCATCAATTTGAATCTTTATTTTGTTTTGCTAATTTTAATTTGTCATTTTTAATAGGAGTTGCAAAATGAAAAAAAAAGATAAAAGATTTATGCTATACCGTTATGCTTTGTATTGCTGCTTTTTGGTTTTCTGGTATTGTAACAGCAAACGATACAATGGATTTTGGAAACCTGTCAGAATCTGACTTGGAAGACTATAATGCTTTTGAAGAATTAGGGGAAAATCTTGGTGGCGATACTTGGATAAGTGGGTACATTAACGAGGAAGATACTTTTTCAGCAGGTTTACCTAATGCGACGATAAAAGTAGTATTTGATGACGGAAGCTGCTTAAAAGCCCGTACGGATGGTCTGGGTTTTTTCTCTTTGAGTGCAAGCAAAAAACCATGCAAGATAATTCTGATGAAGCGGGGCTACAGAACTAAGCGGTTATCGCTAAAGCCTGAGGACAGTGGTAATCCGCTTGTGGCTTCCTTAACACGAGGGGCTCATGCGATTGCAAAACCATCTGGTTTGAAATCTCCAGTTGACTATCCACGCAAAAGACTTGGCTATGGTGATGACTGTACAAAATATAGCTCTGTTTGCCAGGGACAAGGATTAAAATTCTCGCATACGGGAGTAGATTTCTCATGCAATGCTGCCACTTCCATATACGCAGCAAACGACGGTACAGTAGTTGCGATAGGAAGCTTCCAAGACAAAGACTGGGGTGAATACATCGTGCTACAACACACAGATTCAAGCTCAAATCGCTATTGCACCGTTTACTTACATGTAGTTCCCGTGGCCACTTTAAAAAATAAGTGTGTTGTTGTAAAAAAAGGAGACCTAATTGGTACAGTAGCAGACCTTAGCAAAAAGTATGGTAACCATTTACACTTTAGCATATACGACGGTGCTTATGTGAAACTTAAAACAACGCGAGGGGGCCTTCCCGACAAAATTTGCAGTGAATTATACTCCGATGAAATATGGTCGAAAAATAAATTCCTAAATCCTGAGTCTTATCTTACTTGTCAGTAAATGTTACAGGCGTAAATCGTTTGAATGTCAAAGACAAAAGGGGTGGAGTCAAACCTTCATTATTCGCGTGCCCAGCGAAGGGTAGCGCCTACTAACGGGTGC
>CAYHWX010000201.1:0-5183 GCA_964360245.1 uncultured Vicingus sp. | reverse complement strand
CTGATGCAGGATCACCGCAAAGCTATGAGTGGTGGGACTGGGGATGGGGGCTGAGTTCTTCAATCGTGTAGCCCTTTTAAAAACCGCTAATCTTTATGCGCAAAACTCCAACAATAACAAAAAAAATTTTACAGTTAATTCCTTTAAAGACAAAAATTGAAATGCTTAGAGAGCATGTCGATAACGATGTGCAAATGACTCTAAAGTTTTTCAAACCGGGCGAAGGTCTAGCCCAGGTAGACGGTGGTGAATATTTTCCTGGAATCGCAGGCTCTCTTATTCTCGAAGATGGACTGAGTGCTCTTCAGAATATAAAATTAAATGAAAATGGCATCGATGAATTCCTTTTGCGTATTTTTGAAAGGGCTGAAGCTATTTCAAAACTGGCGAAAAAACATTCTAAGGGGCCTGGGGAAAAGACTCTTGTCACGCACTTCGGTTTAAATAAACCAAAAGTGCTTCGAGAATCGTTTATGGTTTTATCAGGGCAAGATTAATTTCAATTTAAATCAAAACAATCAATCTGTCTGTGCATTTTTGGCAGCGAATTTCTGCATTGTTCAGAATACTTGAGTCTAAATATCCAGAGTGAAATCTTTAATTAATGTGGCTTGATTTTGATGCTCATGGCACGTTTCAAACGCTTGAAGTTGAATTGAGCTAGGAATCGTCTTGATGTGTGATGCAATTTTAGTTTTCCAGGAAGTATCAGATACGCTTTCGGCGAAAAGAAATCCAAAGTCTGGGGGCGTCTTTCCATTGTGGCTGGGGCTAAGCAATGATGAATTGGAAAAATGTAATGCTGCAGTCAAGATTAATCAATTTATTAAATCTAATGCATCATTCGAAATTTAAGTTGCTTACTTGTCCCACTTCTTCTGAAGTCCCTCGATAGAAATCTCCTGAAGTTGCTTTTCAGTTATCGCGTATTGCTTTGCAACTTTTTCTTTGTAGCGTTTTGATAATTTATTGTGAGCCTCGGCGTATTCAATGGGGTATTCGCTCGATTTTATTTTCTTTTGAGCGTCAGCATCCGCACGGTCTTCTGCTGCAAGAACCGTTCTGAAGATTTCCTTTCGCCGAACCTCCTGTAGGTCATTCTTTACTTCTGGTTTTGTGTCGAGATGCTCAATAGGCTTTGAAGTTATTGATGGCTTTGAAGAAAACACAGAAATGATGGTGCCAAATACTATTGCTACCGCGAGGAAAATCAAAATTAATGTACGAAGTACCTCGCTGTCTTTAGCGGCATTTTCTGTTACTGGCGTAACCACTTCAATCGGCATGCCTGTTGTCAATACCTCTTCCGTCGCTTTCATAGGGGAGGGTTCTCGCTGTGAATAGGTCACAGCAAGGCTTCCATCAGGTGGCACGATGAGCAAATAGAAGAAAATAAAAATACCAAAAATAACGAAGCACAGAATAAGTGCAATAAGAAATGCAAAGAATCCATACGAACCAGGAGACCAACTCTGCGAAATTGGATAATAGCCTTGCGCCGCCATTATATTCGCATCATCTTGAAATATCATTGTAGCATCCGCCACGCGTCGACCTACATAATTTTTGACAATGATTGGTTTTTGATCACTCATAATAATAAGTAACTCTCATCTTTCCCAATAGACATCACGCGGCCTTTATCTTGTTTGTTTCAAAGTTCTCGATTAAAAGTAGAAGGTTTTTATGAATATCCTTCCAATCGGCCATCAAGTTAATCGTAGCTATCTTAATTCTAAAACCCTCTACGGTACCTACATCATTAATAGGAAGATCGACAGTCGGGTAGAGCAACATTCCATACGTAGGTGTTTGAGATTCTTTTAGAGCTGATCTCATGTAATCCATGATTTGTGACAGGTGGGATCTACTATACTTTTCAGGCCCCCAGCTTGAAACCAGTGCCTTCGCGTAAAACTTGGTATCTATAATAATGGTTTTGGATTCGCTTTTTATCGTGGTATCAGTACTTAGCGTGGGAATGCGGCTCTTGAATAAATCATCGCCTTAGGTAGTTTCCCACTTATATTTTTTGCTTCCAATCTCAAGGCCGGGAGCTTTTCGTTCAGTCCTATAGAAGTTTCTGACGAACTTTTCAAAGATGAGGTGCATTTGTACCTCATCAGAAAGAAAATCTCGCATCAGAGATTCTGGCCGTTCAGATAAACTTAGATTGTTAAAAATTAATGAGCAAAGATTTAAGATGAGGGAATAGTGTTTATTGTGTGCGTTGAGCGGAATATTTTGAAAAATCTTCTGATTAAGGCACACCGGGGTTACATTGGTGAAAAATGCCAGATTATTCTTGAGAATCTTTATATTTTCATTTGATATCTGCGTAGACCTTCGCAGACTTAGAAGCGTGCCTTTAATAATTTGATTTATCTTATGGTCTGTTGTGTATTCGTCAAATTCGCAAAAGGCCTTGCCTTTGAATATATCACCAGTTTTGAGACTTTCATTTAGTAGAAGTTTACCTTTAATGCCAGGTATACTTTCCGCTGTTGATAAGTACTGCTTCCTAAGTCCTCTGGCTCTTAATCTTTGGATAACGAAGTCGATAACTTTACACCAGAAATCCTCTGGACAGGTATAGGTGTCTGTAGATAAAAATTTATCATCTTCATAGGCTACACAGTCCCAAGCATAACTTAGAAGGTAATAGATGTTCGCAATTGGGATTTGCGTTTTCACTTAAGCGGCCTTAAGTTCATTGATTAAGGATTCTGCTTTTTCTGGTTCATCAAACCAATATTCTTTCATCAGTGGATAAATTTCGTGTTTGAGAATTTTTTGAAACCATACTTCAAAGAAAAGAGTACTTGGCTTGTTGCAGAAATAGCTGTGCCCAATCTCAAATCCTGGGCCTAAGTTTCTCTTGTCATTTCTAATTTGCGTATTGAGCTTTATGATTGTTTGTTGAATTTTCTTTATTTCTAGGGCCTGCAACCCATGACCCTTAAGATGATTTTCAAAATTAATACTTTCGACCTCAGGTCGTAGGTCAAAAAAAGCGAATCTTCTTCTTAAAGCATAATCGATAACGCTGAGACTCCTATCGGCAGTGTTCATGGTTCCGATGATGTATAGATTCTCTGGTACGGAGAATTTCTCTTCCTTATCTGCATATGTTAAGGAAATTTCCTTTCCCCTCTTGTCAGCTTCAATGAGCATCAAAAGTTCGCCAAAGATTTTTGAAAGATTGCCTCTGTTGATTTCATCAATAATTAAAAAATGAGGAAGCCCAAGCACTCTGGCCTTACGACACGATTCCATGAAAATACCGTCTTTCCTGCTGAAACCATCGTTTTCGGGTCTGTATCCTTGGATAAAGTCTTCGTATGAATAAGATTGGTGAAATTGAACGAAATCAATTCTTTTTTTATCTTTGGCACCAATCATTGAGAAGGCCAGGAGTTCAGCGATGAATGTTTTACCTACACCAGGAGGGCCTTGTAGTAGAATATTCTTCTTCTGCTTCAAACTTTCTAGCATGTCGTTAAAGTCTTCAAACTTAAAGAAAATAGCAGATTTGGCATAGTCAGGTGAAAAGGTCTCTGTTTTTGCGTTTTCTTTCGGCAGTTGGAGGAGCATTTTAACAAAGTCTTTGTAAGAAGTAATGTTCGTTAAGGTTTTGACGGCGAACACATCATCGTTTTTGAGTGCCCAATTTCCAATGGCCTTCCACTCGACCTTTCTTTGGTGTTTATGTTTCTCATTCTCACAGTAAAGGTAGTCTGATTTGACCTCGCCAATACCAAAAAGTTGCTTAACTCCATTTTTAGCAAAGACGATATCGCCGATCTTCATTGTATTGCAAAACTCAAACAAGCCCTTGCTATCATTAGTGGGATTCGTTTTCGGTTCATATTGATTGATATATTCTGTCTTGAGTTCTTCGATTGTCGCATAGTGCTTAAAATCTCCCATCTCATTCCGGTCGATCATTATGATGTTTTGTGCCTTTGCGTCCTCCCAGAATTGAGCCCCTGCCCCAGTCGCAATTGACCAGTATGAAAGCTCTGGATCAGAAACCTCTCGTATGTCATCTTCGTCGCATTCTGCTTCTACTGCTACTGAGGTAACGTCTAACAAGTGTTTATTTCTGAAGATATCTACCAATGAGCAGTAATGAGGATAGAGCGCTGTGATATCGGCAATGAATTCCTGCATGATTTTTGAAGTGTCCAGCCCTTCGCAGATATATTCTTTAGCGATCTCTGTCTGGTTGCGTGTTGTTAAATCTTTTTCAATCTTAAACCCAGTGTTTGTTAATTTATTAAAAAATAATTCGTTATCACTAAAAAATTTTGAGATTTCCTCATACTGGTCGTTTCGATCTGTTGCAGTTGAGCTGAGGCCAATACCCCATCTGATTATTGCAGCTCTTCGGATAAGAAATAGCTGTGGAATTTGTGCACTGATCCTTTTGGATTCGAGTGGATAAAAAGATCCCCATATATGCGGAAAAACATTTCCACTATTGCACCAGTGTCCCATTTTATAAGAGATATTGTGCTTTTTTAAATCTAATTCTATTGCCGCTTTTGTTAGGAGGTCTTTCATCTCGGCAGTGCTTTGCTTTAGTAATTCAACAGAAGATGTTTTCAGTGTTTTATGTTTCGCGGTTTCTTTTCCATCGGTGAAGTTAGCCGCTACATCTTTAATTGCATCTGTTAATTGAGACGAAAGAGTTATTTTCATGAATAAGCTCCGCAAGTTAATCAATACTCTGCTTCTTATTCTTTTCGGAAATTAGGTCCTAAAACCTGAGTGTTTTAATACCAAATGTGCGATTTTTATCCGTCGTATCCAATTGAAATGAGGGCGAGTTAGCGAGTGCCAAGTCTTGCTCTGGCTTAAGACGGGGAGAAGGTCAACTGATAGATCTGTCTATGCTCACCTCTGCGACTCAAACTTATAATTCAAAAAGCTTTTCATTTGCATTTTCCATCGCTTGTAATCGGTATTTCCATGATCCAAGCCTTTCTTCGATCTGGGTTAATTCTTCAGTGCTTTTATTGCGCATCTCTTCTTTTATTTTTCCCATTTTTTCGTCTGTTTCTTCAATCATGACTTTAAGGTCTTTTCCAAGATGTGAATCGAGTAACTCTCTTTCCAATCCCAGAGTTGTCCGATCCTGGCCTAATGCAGCCAGTCGATTCCTATCGTATGGCAGCCAG
>CAYHWX010000200.1:2554-5226 GCA_964360245.1 uncultured Vicingus sp. | reverse complement strand
CAAACCATGAATCGATATAACCCTATTTAATCTTTAAGTGGCGAAGTCAGGTTTTAACTTTGCAATCCTCTTTAAACTCCTTTGAAAATTTTGAATAATCCCCCTCATTTTCTTCAATGCATTTGTTATGGTACGAATGAAAATAATGCCTTAATACCTCAATGTCCCAGTAATCGTTTGAAAGCGCTTTTAATCTCCTGAATGCCGCCTTGAACATGCTTTCAAGCTGTTCTTTTGGGACAACGGCATTTTCAAAAAAAGCCCTTTCCAGTTCAAGATACTGCTCTTTTGTTATCTTTTTTTGCTCAAGCAGGACATACGCGCAGGGAAATGCATATTTTAAGAAGTATTGCTCAGGTTCCATTTACAATTAAAATGAATAAAGAATATTTAAGCTTAATCCTGCGGCAGGGTGTGGGACAGAATTAGGTTATGTATACCCTATTTGAGTTAGTTGTTGGTTATTTTGTGCCACTACCATTTTGTTGTCTTTTGATCGTCATATTTAAGGATATTTATCCTCATTCTCCGAGGACAAAATCACTTTTTATGATTATGCTCAATATATTATAAGATAGAAAAGTATAATTACTTTTCGCCCCATAAAAATAATGGGCGGTAACTTAAAAATACCGCTTTTGTGGATGGTATAAATTTTTTCTGTCCCACACCCTGGAAGGCAGTAAAGTATAAATAGCCAAAAGGCGACTTAAATTGCATGGATTTAAAAGAGCATTTCAAGCCAACTGCATTGAAACTGGCTGTTATTTGCGTTCTTGCGCTTTTGGCTGTTCTTTATGTGATACAAATATCACCTTATATGCAGAAGTATGGCGATTGGCAATGCGAGCAAAATGAATTATCCGAACAAAGCCGGGCAATAACCAAGGATATACAAAATGGAGGCAGCCTCAGCAATGAGCAGATTCTTGACAAAATTAAACAACTGGATGGCTTATACAATGGAGAAGACCTGCCTTTATTCCTCTATTCGCCGGGTTCGGTTCTTAATTCAATTATGCAGTTTTTAATCCCCTTGCCTTTATTTCCTTTGGCTTGCAATAATGAAAGGCAGTATGGATGCTTTGATTATATCAGCAAGGAGGCATTCAAGTGCTCATTGCCATCTGAAGAAGAAATAAATAAGGCGCCGCTAGGTACGACAATGTTTATGTCATCATTTGCTGGCGCATCTTCACTTAAGGATTACAAGCCATTTAATCTTCCAAAAGCAATATTGCAAACAATGGGGTTGGCTGCAATTATTTATGTAATATTCTCTCTTTTATCTATGCTTGTGGCATGGACTGATGAAGGGGGCAGGAATCGGAAAGCCCTTGTAATAAGCATTGCATGGATTTTAGTGCCAATATCCCTCTTTATTATTCCTTATAGGCAGATATTGCATAATGACCTTATTTCTTTGCTTGTTCTTGCACTCGCTATCTTTCTTAGCATATACATCCCGCTAAAAACTGAAAAGAGGAGGACCATATTTTCATGGATACTTTTAGCGCTCTTTTTTATTGCCATTATTGCCGTACCTATAGCCGGAAGCTATTTCATTGGGCATTATATGCAAGAAAAGTCAGCAGAACATATCTTGCAGCAGACAGAATACCAAATCTTGGCCTGTGAAGACACGATTCTAAGAAATGAGGTTAACCAATGCTCTAATTGCCGAAAGGTTTGCATGGATAACTGCAGTGAAGAAGACGACAAGAAAGCAAGCATGTCAGTTATCAATATAAACGGCGAGAACCCGCGGTGTGCATGCAGATGCCTGAAGCCTGTTGTGAATACTGAAGGCAAGACAGCTGCGATATCAGATATTACTGGCAATCTTGTGAAGATACCTTTTTTAAAGAACGCAATAAAAAAGGCAAATGCAGCGCAGGCTTCCAGTGCAATGCCTTCTTCTGGAGGAGACACAGCTATTAATAACAGGAAGCGCTCTGACAGGTATTACGGAAAGCAGGCATTTGTTGTTTCTGACAAGGACTGGCACAATGTATTATCTTTAGTGCCTGCCGCGATGTGGTATGAAGGGAGCGAATTAAAAAAATATCCTGTTTTGATTTACCATGAAGAGGACAGCGGGTTTGACGCTGATTCAGTGCTGTTTTTTCTTAACCAGTATAATGCAAAGAAAGTCGTTCTTGTGGGGGATACGCCTGAAGAGCTTGACAATATGTTGATAGCCGAAGGATACACATATCTTGTTGAAGCTGAAGTTGCAACACCTTCACTTTCTCCTGTAACAGGAAGCGTAATAACAGAGATACGCGGCGGAACGATTGGCAGGGAAGAGGCTGGCGCGCCATTAAGGGGCATTGATTTAACTCCTGACTGGCTTACAAGGATAAGCCCTGACGACTACACAAGATACTGGAGCAGCTATAGCACTGTTGTGGTATGTGAAGACAATTATCAGCTTGGATTATTGGCTTCTGTTTATGCAGCATACCTGAATGCGCCCTTATTTTTTGAAGGGAGAATACCTCCAGATGTTGACTTAAGCAGAAAAAGGATAATCACAGTTGGGAGAACAAGCTATGCGGGGGTTGGAAGCTACACTCTTGAACAGCTTGAGAGAAAGTTGCTGGAAATGTATCCTACTGATAAATTGATTATTGTAAATCCAAATGATCTTACAATTAGCGAACCAGATA
>CAYHWX010000200.1:0-2544 GCA_964360245.1 uncultured Vicingus sp. | reverse complement strand
TCTGTGTTAACCCCTATCAGTTCAATAGGCGAAACATACTCAAAATCATCCCTGACAGCACCCCTGCTTGCTATAAGTAAAAAAGAGATTTTGCTTACGACAACAGACTCAAACTACTTAAATGTTGATAGTTTCCTACAAAAGAAAATAATCGACATGAGGCTCAACCCAAAATATCTTACAATAATCGCAGCGCCAATCGCAATCCAGATGGAGGAAGGCACTTATCTGGAAGGGTACAAAGAAGTAGACAACCATATTTATGGTGATGCCAATTCAGACAGCCTGCAAGATATGGCTGTAGGCAGAATATTTGGCATTACGTCTTCGGATGTTTCTGCATACATTGCAAGGATTAATTTTATGGATTACCTTCCGAAAAGCAATAACTTTGCCCTTCTTGTTCCTGCGCCATTCTTTGTTGACACAGACCCAAAAGGAGCTAGCCGAGCATTGAAGCACTCGGGTTTTATTGATAACAGCATCTATCAGGATGAAAGCGGTGAGCCTCCACTTGATGCAGAAAGAGATATTAAGAATAGGCTCTTTATAGGCTATACTGACCATAGTAGCATGGCTGGATGGACAGGTATCAGCGTGATAAACTTAAAGAATGAACATATCAAATTATATCCTTCTATTGTAGTTGGCAGCGGCTGTCTTACTTGTGCTTATACTGCTTCATCTCACGAATTCCCCCTGCGTTGTGTTGACAATGTATCGCCACGGGATCTTTTTTGTGCTAATATTCTCAAGGTTGGAGCAGTCGCATATATTGGCGCAGTAGACGCAACTGGCGGGATGATGAATGCTCATTCAATAATCGTTAATGAATTATTGAACGGAAAAACCATAGGCGAATCATTTTTGTATTATAAAAGAGCACATGAAGCATTCAGAGCTATTTACAAGTTGGAACGCCCTTGGACATTTGGCATTATTAATGAAGAATTATCGTATGAGCCTCATTTTATATTGTTAGGCGATCCGACTATAACAATAATAGATTCACCATCGCCTTTAAATGAATTACAGATTTTCAATGAGGATTTGGGGGAGCTAAAAAAAGTGAATATCCATATAACGCAGCCAGATGAAACTATCCAGTTTAGAGACAGTACTGCCACGGATTATACAATATATGTTATGCCCAGCAGCGAACATTATATCAATGGAGGGGGTAGAATGTATAGAACAGAGAGTTATGTCAATTTTGGCATGATAGAAGATATATTGTACTGGGAAACAGATAGTTCCTTTGGGATATCTGACATTACAACTAGGATTAGATTTAGCGATGGCACAGAGAAAGAGCTTCCTATGGAGAAAAGGGGTAACCTCTATTATTATGAGGACACTACCACAGGCGCATACTTATTGCCCATACCAGTCCGAAGGGGGATTAAATTCATAATGTTAGTGCGGGATAGTTTGGATTTTGATAAATTGATTCCATCATACGAATATGAGATAGAAATGCAAACCAGTGAATTATTAAGCCCTATGCGAACTTATGCGGAGGCGATGCCTACATGAAAAAAGCAATCTTAATACCAATAATGGCAATAATTGCCCTGCAGATAGTGGCGGCAGCGATAAATGTGGAGATTTCCCCTAAAAAAGCAGAATTTAAAGAAGGAGACACACTTTCCTTTGATTACACAATATCATCAACGACAAAACAAGACATTATATTTATCCCGTATATAATGTGCCCTGCCTCACCTGTGGGATTCTTGGAACAGAAAACAGCAAGCTTAAATGCGGGAGATACAATGAGGGGCAATTACCGAGGAGCAGTGATAGAAAATAATATAGAACCGCAGGAATGCACAGCAAGCATTGCAATATTATCCCCTGAAAAGAAGAAGGTTGAAAAAAAGCTTAAAATCGCTACAAAGCCCTCTTTTGAGCTTATGATTAAAACGTGCGAGGATGGTAAGTGCACGAAAAAGAAAAGCTCTTTTGTAAAAGGAGATACTATTTACCTCAGTGCTATTTCAAAGGAAATGCCTTCTGTTTCTGCAAATGTTGTGTATCCTGGAGGAGAAAGAGAGGCTGTAGCTGTGCCGGGAAGCTTTACAGCAAGCCCGTCAGGAAAATGTACAATAGAGATATCAGCTTCAAAAGCAGGATATAAGGCATTCAAGGGCACAATTGAGGTTGCAGTAATAGAGCAGGCATATACAGTCCCTTATGCTGAGTTCTCAATAAAAGCAGGGCAAGCTGTTGTAAGGCCTGTATTTAGAGAAGCAGTTCAAGCTCAAAGCATAACACCTACAAAAAAAGCCCCAATTCGCTCCTTTTTATCAAGACTAACAGGCTATTTTATGAAACTATTTTAGCTTCTTCGCTCCTCCTGCATTCCAGATATTGCTTGCCTTTCCTGCTTGAATTTATGCATAATGCCATAAGCCAAAGAAATTATGCCGAAGGCAGGCTTTCTGTTCCTCGAAACCTTTAAAACCTTTTTCAGGCATTATAAATGTATGAAAATCTTTGACAAAGGCTTCAAGGAGATATTCTTCTCGCAACTGGTTTCAA
>CAYHWX010000199.1:0-5230 GCA_964360245.1 uncultured Vicingus sp. | reverse complement strand
TATTGTTTTATCATCAGTGCTTATTCAAGGCACTTCTATTTCCTTTATTGCTAAATTACTCAGGGTTAGATTGCCGTTAACAAAAAAATAAGTTAGGGGGAAATAAAGTTCCCCCTAACTTATTGCTACAATTCAATATGAAAAATATTTTCAGTGACAGTTCTCTTGACTGAGGATTTCATATTCTCGTATGCCTGATATGCATCATGCTTGAATTCAACAAGAGGGTCTTTTTGAGCATAACTTCTAAGGCTAACCCCTTCTTTTAATTGATCCAATGAAGATAGATGTTCTCTCCAATAATGATCTAATATCGAAAGTAAAATATCGCGAACGATAACACGGACCTGCCCTTCGTCGTATTTAGAAAACTTCTGAATAAAAAGTGTTTTAGCTATTGCTCTGATGTATTGAAATGCATTCTCGTGTTGCCCACATTCTTTAGATTGCAGAACAAAGCATGTATTAAGTGAGGTTTGAAAAATCTTGTTTATCTCTTCCCAGAACCATTCTTCTTTTGTTTTGGCTCGTGGATCAGATTCAAGTTTCTCGACAATAAATCCGCAATAGTCTTCGATCATTTGGTGGATCAATGGAAGATTATCGGCCTCTCCCAAGATTTCACGCCGTAATTGATAAATAGCAGTACGCTGTTCGTTTATAATATTGTCGTACTGTAAAAGATATTTTCTTGCTTCGAAATACTGTTCTTCAATTTTTGTCTGTACTTGGATGATGGTATCGGCAATTAACTCGTATTCGATTGGCGCGTCATCATGCAAGTCTTTACATTGCTTTCTGACCTTTGAAAAAGGATCACCACCGCAGGTTTTCACCAAATCATCTTCAAGCGATAGAAAAAACTTTGATTCCCCAGGATCACCTTGGCGTCCCGAGCGACCGCGTAGTTGATTGTCTATGCGTCTCGCCTCATGCCGTTCGGTGCCCAAAACAAAAAGCCCCCGAGTTTAACAGTTTCATCACACAACTTAATGTCGGTTCCTCGACCGGCCATATTGGTCGCAATCGTAACTGCTCCCTTTTGTCCAGCATTGGCCACGATCTTGGCCTCATGCTCATTTTGTTTGGCATTAAGGACCATGTGGGGAACATGAGATTTGCGCAACAATGCAGAAATTTTCTCTGATTTTTCTATGGAAGTTGTTCCTACTAAAACCGGTTGTCCCTTTTTATAAAGTTCCTGTATGTACTTTGCTACGGCCTTATATTTTGCCTCTTCCGTTTTATAAACAGTATCGCGACTGTCAGTGCGAATCATTGGCATATTGGTCGGTATCACACACACATCTAAACGATAGATGTTCATAAACTCTGCCGACTCCGTTGCAGCCGTTCCTGTCATCCCCGCCAAATGTCTATATAATCGAAAGTAATTTTGAAAGGTTGTAGTCGCCAATGTTTGGTTTTCGGATTTGATCGGAACATTCTCTTTCGCCTCAACTGCTTGATGAAGACCATCGGACCAGCGAGACCCCTCTTTTAAGCGTCCAGTGAATTCATCGACGATAATTACGGCCCTATCTCGTACAACGTAATCAACATCTTTTCGAAATAGTGCATGGGCCTTCAAGGATTGGATAAGATGATTTAATAAGTCGGCATGTTGAATTTTGTAAAGGTTGTCTATATTTAACATTTTTTGAATCTTTCCTACTCCTTCATCTGCAAAAACAGCAGATCGCGTTTTTTCTTCAACTGTGTAATCCTTACCTTTTTTTAATCGAGTGATCACAGTATTAGTAACTTTATATAGATCCGTTTTACCTTCTCCGGCTCCTGAGATGATAAGAGGAGTTCTTGCTTCGTCGATCAAGATTGAATCAACTTCATCCACGATACAATAATATGGTTTACGTTGGACGTAATGGGCCAGATCATGCTTCATGTTGTCGCGAAGGTAATCAAAGGCAAATTCGTTATTCGTGCCATAGGTGACATCACACATATAAGCCTTTCTTCTTTCTTCATCAGCACTACCAGTGACAATGCAGCCGACGCTTAGACCTAACCAAGAAAGTAAGTGCCCCATATCTTTGGCATCGCGCTGGGCTAGATAATCATTAACTGTTACGAGATGAACTCCAAGTCCTGTTAAACCATGCAAGTACAGCGGCAAAGTAGCACAAAGAGTTTTTCCTTCTCCTGTTTTCATTTCAGCAATTTTTCCTTCGAAAAGCACTAGCCCTCCCATGATTTGGACGTCAAAGTGTCGCAGTCCCAAAGTACGCCTAGAAGCTTCGCGCACTGTTGCGAAGGCCTCTGGAAGAAGCGTTTTCAGATTTTGTCCTTGAGCAATCATTTTTTTGAATTTGGAAGTCTGATCTTTGAGTTCTTGATCAGTCATGGCAGTGATAGCAGGTTCAAATGAATTTGTAGCTTGAACAAGGGGAACTAAGTTTCTTAAGGCCCTTGCATTAATAGTAGATAAAAAAATGTTACGAATTGTTTTTAACATAAATTTCTCGCTGTTAAATCGAAAATTGATTTACAATTTCCGATCAAAAAATATTTTCAGAAAATGGTGCGCTCTAAGAGAATTGCATAGGAGGAGCGGTGCTATGGATAGAAAATAAGAATATTTTTTTAACAACAGCGACAGAACTACAAAAGAAGTTAGAAAATTCTTTAGGGGTAACTATTGAGGTTATTGTCGTCGACAATAAATCGCTATAAAAAACGTCGTAAGTCTTATTCTGAATACTATAAGGAGTGGGACAAGATGCAGAATCTTTAAAAAATATCCCTGCTGTGTCATTGGCATAAGAGCCATCAACCTGAGATAATGATAGAAATACCCCGAGTGCCAACAGGAAATACATCGATCTTGTTTGCAATAATCTCATCATTCTGTCCTTAATTACCTGAGCAGAAGATGGCGTTAAAAGATTGCGTGTCAATGAGATGAGTAATTTTCATTTTGCTTTTTCTTTTCGAGTTAAAAAACTGCAAAGATTCTTATGAACCTATTCTCAATAATCTCATTAAGCATATAAAAAATATATGGTTCTTGTGGATTAACATCTTAGAAGTTGACTTTGGGCAATACTAAATAAAACTCTCAAGAACAAAACTACACCTCATAGGTTTAGCCTCTTCTTTTTACCCTTGATCTTTTTTTGACCTCCGACAATACTAAACAGTATGCTTAGAACTGTGCTTGGTATTAGAACCAAATATATCCTGATTCTTTTAGTCTTCATATGGGGGGCTGTGGCCACTCCTCTTTGCGAAAATCCCTTGTCGAACAAAAAGATTGATCGTTTTCTCTCCAAAACAAATCTACCTATAGATTTTCTTCCAATGCTCGGTCGCACATCAATTTTACCAATCCAAAATAAGATACGCTGTGATTTGATTCCTGTTACATTGTTTAATTTTTTATTTAAAACAAAAAATTTAAATACTCAGATACTCTCTTTTACTCAATCATCATTTGCACAAAATCTGGCAAACACTCTTGAATCCAGAGCACCTCCGAAAGCCTAATCCCCGCTATTGATCGCAATGTATCATTTTGTGAGCGACCTCAGATGCGCCCGGTTTATGGAGACTCTATGGAAATATTAAAAATACTCTATCTTTTCTTTCTTGTTTTCGTGATCTCATGCAACGAATCTTCTTCTCCAAAAACAGTAGTTAACACTAGCGAATTAATTCCCGTGGCCCAAACATCAGTTCCAAGGGCGTATAGACAATCCATATATGTTCCTATTTACACAAGTATGCATTATCAAGGTGGACTTTTTGATCTAACCACTAGACTCAGCATTCGAAATATTTCGCTGTCAGCAGCAATCATCATTGCGGAGGTCACATCCTATGATAACAATGGACAACTTCTTCAGCGGCTTAATCCTCATCCCTTTTTGTTGGAAAAACAGTCTTCACAAGATTTTATCACTCCAACAGGCAGAAGCAGTTCTCATTTCATTGTAAAGTGGGAATCAGACAATCCAAGCCCGATGCCCATCATTGAAGCTGTAATGATTGGCTCTCAGGGAACTAAGGGATTTTCTTTTATCTCACGAGGCAAAGAAATTGAATCTTTGTAGTGTTTCAATACAGGAAAAATTTTATGCATGATCAACTTATCGTGGACATTGGAAAATCTATTATCGCTGCCGCAGTGATAGGACTACCGGCCCACTTATTAAAAATACCATTGCTCCTAGCATTCTTGATTGCGGGAGTTTTACTGGGACCTAATTTAGGTTTGGGACTTGTAAAAGATGCTGCAAGTATTTCGACTCTCGCAGAAATGGGGTTGGTACTATTGATGTTCATTTTGGGACTTGAGATTGATCTACGACGTCTTCTACAGGCCGGAAAAGCTGTGCTTGTGAATGGCTTCACTCAATTTGTAGGATGTGCTCTCTTGGCCTTATTGGTCTTTGGAGTCACTGGACTCTCTGAAGGACTAGGTCCTTATGCCATGCTCTATTTAGCTGTTGCTTGTTCACTATCCTCAACTCTTGTTGTTGTCAAAATACTGTCCGATAGAATGGAACTTGATACAATCACTTCACGCATTACGGTTGGTATTCTTGTCTTACAGGATCTCTGGGCCATCGGGTTTCTTGCACTTCAACCAGACCTCGCTCACCTAAAACCTATTGTCCTTGCACTTTCTGCGGGAAGGGCTGCTGTCTTGGTTGTTTGTAGTTGGGGCGCTGCACGTTTTGTGCTGCCGACTATTTTTCTTAAGGCCGCCAAGCGGCCTGAGCTTATGCTGATTATTGCCATGGCGTGGTGTTTTTCCATTTGCGGTCTGGCCAATAGTTTGGGTCTGTCACTAGAAATGGGTGCGCTGGTGGCAGGCGTATCAATTGCTTCATTTCCGTACAAGCTCGATGTCGCTGCGAAAATTTCAAGCCTGCGAGATTTTTTTATTACACTCTTTTTTGTTGGACTCGGTTTGCAAATTACTATGCCCACATCTAAGTCACTACTCTTGGCCGGGGTAATTTGCCTTTTTATTGTAGTCAGTCGCCTTTTGACTATCTTTCCAGTCCTACACTTTTTGCGATACGGAAATCGCGCGAGCCTTATCCCCGCACTAAACCTAGGTCAGTTGTCTGAGTTTTCTCTCGTTCTGACAGCTTTAGGAATCAGCATGGGCCATGTTACCAATGAACTACTCTCATCCTTCACCCTCGCGCTTGTGGCCACAGCACTCCTCTCTTCAGCAGTGATTCCAGCTGGACATAGC
>CAYHWX010000198.1:0-5277 GCA_964360245.1 uncultured Vicingus sp. | reverse complement strand
CGGGTGAATAAACGGTGCATCTTCATCATAAGGTGTATTTATTGTTGCGCCCATGTTTACTGCGGGCTCCCAATCGCCATCAAACGCCCTTTTGCTTATGTATAAATCTCTTCCGCCATATCCTCCGGGTTTATTACTTACAAAGTAAAGCGTGTTTCCGTTAGCCGAAATGAATGCACTCGGTTCCCAATATTTTGAATTAATATTTTCATTTAATTTTATGGGGGTGCTCCACACATCTCCTTCTAAAGTTGTAGTATAAATATTTCCGTCGCCCATATCATCACGGTAAATTAAAATGGTTTGTCCGTCGGGGGAAAGCCCTACAGTTGCTTCATGCCATTCGGTATTAATTGGGGCTCCAATATTTTTGGCTTTACTCCAACCATACTTTGTTTTGGTTGACATATATATGTCTTCCATAAAGTTACCATCGGCATCTTTTTGAGTCCCCACAGTTTCTGGTCGGCGTGATGTAAAGAAAAGTGTTTTCTGATCGGCTGACAAAACCGGTGAATAATCTCCTGAATTAGAGTTTACCATGCCACCAAGATTTCTTAATTTAATTTCAATAGGATTGGCGACTAAAACCTTCGCCGCTTTACACATTTCTATTTTTCGTTTAACTTCAGCTAGTTGAGGGTTATCAATATTTTTATTTTCCGACAACACAGCTAGGTATTTTTCATATACCAAAATGGCTCTATCAAATTGATAATCGGTATGGAATACATCCCCTAAATATTTCCACGCAATTAGAGGAGCATTTTTTTCCTTGCACGAGCTGCCTTCGTAATTATTGGAAACCGAAGTAATTGCTTTGGTGTAGTAAGGGATGGCCAGAGCTCTTTGACTCCTAGTTCCCTGATAACAAACACCAATTTTAAAGGCCAAATTCATATTAGTGGAATCTTGTTTATAAAGTTTAAGAAATATAGGCAGAGCCTCGGCATAACCTCGCTTTGAACGTGAGGTTGATTCGTCTTTATTGTCTAGATAAACTTTAGAAAATATAGTTTCTGCATCATCAAAATCTTTCTTAAAATTCGGCTCACAGTTCTGTGCATTAAAGTTGAGAATGGATAAGACTAAAAAGGCGCTTACGCAGATAATTTTATTCATAGAAATTCTTATTAATTATTGTTGTTTTAAAGTGATTTGATTTTCATTATCAGATTCTCAACCAGAATACGCAAGAAGAAAGATGAGAGCTATAATCACCAATGTGCCGGCTAAATTATTTATTGCTTGTATTTTCATTTGGTTTATTTAAGATTGTAATTTCTTACAACAAACCAAAGATGATTATCTTAATTGGAGGCAATATTACATAACTTTAGGAATAAGTTACATTATTCACATATAACACTAAGTGTTTTTTCACCTTCCTTTAGAGACGGAGAATTATCTTCTTTCGAAAATTTGATTAGCTCTGTGTTAAACTTTTCGGTTTCCTCAAGAAATAAAGCATGTCCACTATTTTCAAAAGCAACAATGTATGAATTAGTGATTTGTAATCTCAATTGTTCCGACATTTCAAAAGAACATATTTTATCTTTTCTCCCATGCATTATTAAGGTGGGAATTGAAATTTTTGCTAAATCGGGTCTTAAATCTGTATCGCGTAATGCTATTAAACTTTGAACCATGGCATGAGAAGATGAACTTAATCCAATACCAGATAACCAATTAGCTATACCCGGATTTAATGATGTTTCGGTAGCCCCAAATATTTTTCCCACGTTAGCTATAAGCTGTGGCCGATCGCGATAATTTAATTCTATTAACTCATCAACTTCTGTTATGGTAAGATTATATGGATAGTCTTTTCGTTTTGTCCAAATTGGTGCAGCAGCAGCAAATAAAGCAAGCTTGGATATATGAGCACCGTTATCTACAGATGCATAACGAATGGCAATTGCGCCCCCCATTGAAAAACCACCTAGCACGGCATTGGTAATATCAAGTTTACATAATACTTTTTTTATGTCTTTAGCATATACATCATAATCATAAATCCCAAAAGGCTTGCTTGATTTACCAAAACCTCTTAATGTAATGCTAATAACTCTAAAATTATTATTTACTAAATCGTTATACTGATACTCATACATTTCATTACTGAGCGGCCAACCATGCAACAATACTATTGCTCTTCCTTCACCCGCATCTATTACGTGAAGATGCACATTGGGTTCAACTTCTATAAATTCTTGTCTAACCTGTTTGGGCACAACAAGCAATTCAGATTCTGTCATAACTTCGTTAGGAAGTCTTCCGTTTCCGGTAATAATTGTTTTTGAGTCTTCAAATGTTTTCATGATACAATGTTATTAAATGTAAATGTTTTGAATTCTAAAATTCTTCCTTGATTATATGTTTTTCAGAAACCTTTAAATGCTTTAATTCTTTTTCAATGGCCTCTATCATAGGTGGCGGACCACATACATAAAAATATTTATTTGCGTCACCGATATTTTCTTTAAGAAACTCCTCAGTTATTTCGCCATGTGCATAACCATTCGATTTTTCCTTTGATAGAATATTAATGAAATTATCACCTAACAAATCTTTAAATTCTTGTTTAAGAATAATATCATCTTTTGTTTTATTGGCAAAAATGAGTTTATTATTGCCTATTTTCTTTTTGGAGTGTAAGTCCCTGAATATAGAAATAAATGGCGTAACTCCGGCTCCTCCGGCTATAAAAACACCTTCGCCTTTATAAGCTATCGCACCAAACACATCATGTAAAATCAACTCGTCTTCTTTTTTGAGCAACAGAAGTTGTTTAGTAACGTGATTATGGGGTGTGTAGATTTTAATAATAAATTCAAGATAATCGTTAACAGGAAGACTAGTAAATGTGAAAGGTTCTTTCTTATTCTCCCAGCCGGTTTTATTTATGGAAATTTCGGTAGCTTGTCCTGGTGTGAATTCATAATGTTCGGGTTTATCAGTTATAATCTTTAATACATCGTGTGTAACTTTATTAATTGACCTTACTCTTACAATAAGTTTCATTTTATTTGATTTTGAAATGATTAAAGTTTTCTGCAAAGCAAAGATGAACAGGACAAGCCGCTTTTAGTTACAAAACATTTTAAATAAGTTACACGATTCACACATTAGCAAAAGCTTGACATATTAATGACGTATCTTTACGCTTCTCTCTCAGCAACGGGAATAATTAATCCAGCATAAATGTTTTAAGGAATGCGCATTATAGGATATATATTTTTATTTTTTTTAATACTAATTGTGATAATAGGCATATCGTTGCATGTTTTTCTCAAAAACAATCTGATTGAACGCCTGAAAGAGCAAGTTTCGGAATCAACCAATTCAGAATATGCATTGGCTATTGAAGGCTTAACTATTAATTATTTAAATTGCAACGTTGAAGCAAGAAATGTTACACTCACACCTTTCAAAAAAAATCTAAAGCCCATAAAATCTGAATACACAATAGCGGTTGGTAAGATTAATTTAATCAATTACTCAATTCTACCTTATTTAAAAGACCGTAGTATTTTGCTGGATAGTATTCTACTTGAAGGCGTACAGATTTTAATATATCAAGGGTTTAAGCACCCAGACAAAAAACGGGATGATGGTACAAAAAAATCTTCAACAGTAATGCCTCTTACAAAAAAATTAAGCACCATAGCAATTGGCCATATTGGTTCTGAGAATGTGAAGTTATTTGTTTACAAAAACAGAACTGCATCCGTACCCATTTTTTATTCTAACAACTGTAACTTTACGCTTGAAGATTTAAATTTAAACTTTAAAACTTCCAAATGGTTTGATTCTAATAAACTGGAATTAATCTTAAATAACTTCTATTATAATGTTGGTGATGATGGATTGTATACTTTTTTTGGGAAAAAGGTAACCGCTAACTATAATGATTCAACTTTAATTGTTGATTCGTTACAACTAATACCAAATTATAATAAGAAGGAATTTGCTAAAAAAGCTGGTCGGCAGGCCAGCAGAGCTGAAATAATTACCTCTCAAATAAATTTTTCAAAAGTTAATTACAAATTATTTTGTGATAGCAATAAACTTCAGCTTCATAAAGTAAACATTAAGGGTTGCGCCATTGATATTTACCGCGATAATACATTTGCCTTAGCGCCTATTCTGCGGCCTTCATTCCAATGTATAGTCAAAAATTTACCCTTTCGTTTATCAATAGATAGTATGGAGATGAAAAATGCACAGATACTTTTTGAAGTTCAAAACTTGGGGGAAGCAACAACCGGAACAATAGCCATTACTAAAATGAATACAGTAATTACGCAACTTCAAAGTGATACAGTATTGTGTTCAGACACACACAACATTAAAGTAGTAGTAAATGGATTCATTGCCAATAAAGGAAAGTTTAATTTAAATTATTCCTTTCCTCTTAAAGCAACTAAAGAGTCCTTTTTGTGTTCAGGAAACCTTTCTAGTATGCCTATGACTTCATTTAATACCATAATTGAGCAAGCCAAAGATATATCGGTTAAAAGCGGAATATTAGATTATGCATCTTTCTCAATGATGGCCAATGAAAACTCGTCAAAAGGAACCATGCAATTTAAATATCATGATCTTAAAATTGATTTTTTAAACAAACGCGACAAAAAAAGGGGTTTAGTTGTACTTTTTAAATCCTTTATTGCAAATAGCTTTATAGTAGAAGGAAGTAACCCCGGTAAGAGCGGATTAGTGAGAACTACAAGAATCTATTCGAAACGCAACCCTTACAGATACTTTTTATTTTACACTGCGCAATCCATTTTAAGTGGAGTTGCTCCTGCTATTGTGGGTGAGAAAAACGTAAAATACTTTGATAAGAAAAAGTAAATTGACTTCTGGTTACATTTTATTCATGTAGCAGTTTAGTTCTTTTTCCATTTTCTTATACTTGAAAATAGTGGTGATTTAAAATTAATAGTACAGCTTAGTTTGAAGGGATATAAATATCAAAGGTGGCGCCTTTATTTAATTCACCCGTTGCGGTGATGATACCATTGTGGTTCTCTACAATTTTTTTCACGATGGCAAGCCCTATACCTGTACCGGCATATACTTCTTTGCCATGCAGTTTTTGGAATACTCCAAAAATACGTTCACTAAAATGAGGCTCAAAGCCAATCCCATTATCTTTTACGGTAATGTGATAATAATTTTTTCCTGGCGAAAGTCGCTCATTATTTAATTTACTTCCTTTTACAATTTCGCTCGTTATTAATATATGTGACGGTACTTTGGGATTAGAAA
>CAYHWX010000197.1:0-5352 GCA_964360245.1 uncultured Vicingus sp. | reverse complement strand
ACCTCCCCCCCCAAACTCGAACCATATAGTTAACAGAATGGAAATTACGGAATATGACTCTAGCAACAATCTAGAAGCGTGCAATATAGCTTATTGGCACTTTACACAAGAATTCTAAGCTTCCTTCAACGATTTTCAAGTCAGCCTTTTCTTCACTCCGGTTAAAATTATAAATACGATATAAGAAAAAGCTCTTTACATGAATTTTGCTGCAATGAAGCTCTGATCTAGTAATATAAAATGGAGTATCAGAACCTGAGACAGTCGTCTTCACTTCGATTCTTTTAACGCTCCCATCAAAGTTGTATGATAAAATGTCGTAACCAGCACCATCTCCCCTGGTTTTGGCAATATGTTCAACTTTTCGTGCTAGATCAGGCCGGCCGACTTCTGCTAATACTTGCCTTTCATATTTGACTGCCCACAGCTCACCCAAATCTCCTATTTCCTTCTTTTCTCTGTTATTGTCGTCGTGATTTAGAAAGTGGGGAATCAGATTGGGTGCTTCATCCTCATAAGGGAACGGCACATCACTCGAAATTTTTTCAATACTTCCTGCAACAGCCCTTCTCTCAATTTGATCTTCTAAGGCAATAAACTTATCTAAATATTCTGTAATCGAGTAAATAAAGTCCTGTGTCAATATATTAAGACTTGTATCTCGATAGCAATTGTCTTTAAGACGATTTTCATGCAGCCTAACAAGCTCCTGATCTTGCCTTAAAAAAGCTTTGCACATTTGGCATACATTTAAAAATTGCACCACGTTTTCATTTTTGCCCTTTGCAAACGCATATGGATATTCGAGTTTCTCGCAGAATTTTGCGAACATACCATACTTATACAAAAAATAACGTTCAGGATATCGCAAAGTAAGATATACCATCATGGCCCTATGATCTTGGTAGTCTTTAGGCTTGTCTGAATGATTTTTCTTATTAAGCTTTTCAAATTTCTCACTAAATATATTTAATCTTATTGTGAGGTCTTTCTCTTCATCAAAAAGTTCAGAAAACAAAACTCTCACTTCTTCTGGGGAAGATCTAGCATTGAAAACGACCATTCGTTTAGGGTAATAGTTAGTAGACGTAAGTAAATTATCGGTTTCGGTCAAGGAAGCTTCCAGCATCCCTGGAAAATCCACTGCATTAATATTCCAGTTATCTTGAAAAACTTTTACGACCTGCCATTTATAAATTTCATTACGATTAACATATTGAAAGTTCTCCTTATAAGCCTTTAAATATTTTTCCAGCAATACAAAGTTCATAGCGATCTCCAGAGAAAATTAATCCGAGTAACACGCGTATCTACTTCACAAATTCTTTCAGCCAGTCGGTTAACTCATTCTTCCACATTGTCTTCATCTCTTCAGCCGACGCCAGCTTAATCCTGTCGTCAACCTGTTTCGGCAAAAGTGTCTCGCAAACTTTAACATACCAACAATCATCTCGGAAAATTACTAAATCTGTAACTTTAAGATTATTTCAGAAAGTAATATATCGAATTCTGGTTCAAACCTTATTTGATTTACACTAATTAAAATCTCCTTCTTTCGAATGTGTGTATGCAAAACGCCATCTCCGACATCTCTCAATGAATTATCAAGCCTTAATAGCTGACTTTTCTTACTACGCCCAAAACTGTTTGCAACCTCTGCAAATTTATTTTTCCCAAATATTGGTGGTACATGATCAATAACAGCTCTGAGCAGCATTGCACATGCATAATAATGTGCTGAACAATAGCAACTATTCAATTCTTCAAGCAGTCGAATTAATCTACATAGATCAAAGCCACACCTCAATGAAACATTCAGTTCACGTAAAACAGCTAACCTTTCATTGGCCACATATTCACCATTAAAACTAAGCATTTCTTGTTCTTTTGACTTGCTATCAAATTGAATCACTTCGACCTGTCCTCTGTGTTCTTCGCGACTAATAACAAATTCTTTAAGCAGATTTAGTAAAAATTCCTCTACCTTCTCGCTATCATCTAAGTCAGCTATGGTATTAATTACGCCGACGTGCCACTCTTCACTGGCATAACCATCGGTGGCGATTCCGGAAGCACTATGCCCATAAAAATTTCCGATGCTAATCAGAACTGCGAGAACTTTAATCTCATCAGAAGTTAAATCAGAACCCAACTCTGTTGAAGATATTTTTTGAAAATCAGGGTCTTCATTAAATCTCTTCTTTAAAAAAACAAGATATTTAAGAAGAATAACGAGATACACAACTCGATACTTCTCGATCGACAAAATACCTACGATTGTTAACCTGCATACGGTAATTGCATTTCCATTATTCGGATTAAACATCAAGATCGGTTGCAATTTATTTACAACATCACTTGAGTCCGAAGAAATTGTATCCTTGATTATTTTTTTTGTAGCTACAAACGACGGCCATTTTCCATTTTCTAAAAATTTTTCCCAAATTAGTAGCAAAGCCTGTTGCTGGGATTTATTTATGCTCAAATCAGAAAAAAACTTCGTAAAAATATCCATTTATAAATCCCCTATAATTCTTCGTTTTTTGCCAGACTGAAATTGGCTAATCTTTTAACTATCAAAATTAGGATTAGTAAAAAATGGTTTCAGAAATTTAAGGACTTCGGCCCCCCATGGATTTATGCCATAACTTGCCCCGGTTTGATCAACACCTTCTTTAACTCCGATATCGGCAAGTGTCTCAATCTTGGGAACTTCAAACATGGCCAAGCCATTTGCAATATAATCATGAGCGTGTAGCCAATCAAAATCGCCGTCTGTTGCAACAAATCGCTTTAAATCATCATAGTTCATCTTATCAATGAGTGATGCAAACTTTCTCAAGACTTCTTCAGACATCCCATCATTTATATAAACGGTAAAAAGAGAACCAAATACACTTGCCTTTTTCTCAGTATTAAAATTATTCATGTACTGAAGAATCATTCTAGACATTTTTGAAAATTCTTTTTTGGCCTTCATCTTTTCATTAAATTGAGTTTTTTTCTCTTCAGAGACATCTCCCAAATGCTCCACGAACTGCTTAACTTTTGCCAATAAAAGATAATCTGAAATAGTGTTACTCAGTTTAAAGATGCCAACAATAGACCCTAAGATGGGAATATCTCTCAAAATTCCATTTTCGATGAAAGCATCAATACCAACTTCACCTAATTCTTCAATTAATTCAATTGAACTTTCTTTTATCTTTTCTTTTTTGAGCATACTGTACCCTCAATTTAATACAAAAATTCTAAAAACATTAGGTTTTTTAATACATCACGTTATATGATAGAATGACTATTTAGTGAAGTAATTAATTTTGTTGATAGGTTGGCTTATGAAGATTTGGTGTCCATATACAAATCAAGACCTAGACGAGAGTGAAACCTCTCCCGAACATATCATACCCTTATCTCTTGGAGGATGTGATGACTTTGCTATTCCTGTTGATAAAAAATTCAATTCAACGGTTGGAAGTGAAATTGATGGGAAATATGCAAATGACTTTTTAGTGATGTTGCGGAGAAATGCCTTTGATGTTCGGGGTCATTCAAAAAAGCGCCCAATCCCTATAGTGAAAAAAGGAAGCATGGAAGATGGGAGGTGTGTGCAGATTAACATGGACAAAGCAAGCGAGTTTATCGAAATCTATGACCCAAGAAGTAAAAAAACTCTTGCCGCAAAAGGTGGAGAAAAAATAGGTATGTCGATAAAAATGGACACGGATATATATTTACAGCTCACCTCGAAAATAGCTCTTTCTGCTGGATACTTTATATATGGAGAATGGTTTAAGAATAATGTTTATCACAATGATCTTCGAATTTTAATGAAAGGCCTCAATAAATGTTCCAAGGAAGAACTCAAATCTGTAAAAACAAAAATATTTAATTTTTTATCAGCAAATGTCCCTGACGATCAACGACAAGAACTAGAACTACAAAAGGCATTATGTAAAGCGCTCAAAGGCAGTCTAGTTGCATTCACACCTGGCCCTCGAAACATTGGAATAACGGTTGGTATACTTGGCGAATTCGTTGGTATGGTCAACATTCCTGCAAACATTGATGGATTCCCTCGTAACGATGCCGATCATGACTTAGGTCATGTAGTCACTATCGTTGATGGACAATTAAAAAGGAGAAATCAAAGAAGTTATTTTGAGCAGATTGCAGGGTTGTTAGAAAAGCAGGAAGAAAAGAAAGATGCTTGATCGAATTGATGAAATATTTATTTTGCACTGGAAACTCCAGCAGAAGATTGACAAAGACAGTGAGAGCATTCTTAACGATTTATCTAATCTAGATTTCTTTAAAGCTGTCTCAATGAGAAACCATCGCTCTCGTGGAGTTGACATTCAAAAAAGAGTGATTCAAAAAAATGGATGGACTCCGGTCTCCAGAACAGAGGAAAAAGGCGATGCAAAACGTGGAGAAGATTTTATCGAGATTAAATCATCTATCATTACTCCATTAAAAGATTCTTCCATTACTTTGAGGGGAATTCGTGGATGGGAAGAGATAAACTTCTATTGCTTTTTAATAATCGACTACACTTATTTCGAGAGTGACAAGATTACTAACTATATCTTCTGGCTAAGCAAAGAAGAATTTGAAAATGAATCAAAAAGATATGGAATTGCAAAAAAATACAACTTAAGTGATAAAGCATCCAAAGAAAATAGAAATATCCCTCTTGGCATCAACATGAAAATTGGGGACAAAAATTTTATTAGATGGATGGGGAAATATGCAAACAAGGATATTAAAGTCTAGCTTGCATATTAGCGGCCCTTGTACACCATGGACTGGATATATCTGTAAATTGCCTTCCCACACCCAGAAGGATCTTTTGCTCCCCCTGGATAATAAGCTTGTTAATTGCGTCCAAATATACAGTGCAAATTTCCTCGCTTGATTCTCGATCTCTCAAATAAGCCATAGCCACTCCATGCTTATTTGTAACTAATTGAATTAACATGAGCAATTGAAAACTGTTGGCTTTTTTATGCATATATTAGTAAACAATATTACGCGGTTAGACATCCAACCCCAGAACTAGGTTTGACGAGATAAACAATACAATTGGTAAAAAGTTATGGTTAGACAATTGAAAGGTACCAATCTTCTCCCCCGAGGGAGGCGCAACATTCTCGATGATGTTCTATCCGCAATACCAGCAGACTTTTTTGAGTTCCTCAATTCACCAAATGGAATTAAATTCAGGGTATGCTCTTGCGAACATGCTTTATGTTTTCCATTACCAGAATACCTTGAAAAGGGTACATACATTATTATATGCGTATTCCAACCTAACTGTCCGGGGATTCCAGTGATAACTAGCCGGCAATT
>CAYHWX010000196.1:0-5399 GCA_964360245.1 uncultured Vicingus sp. | reverse complement strand
TATGTTCCAGGGGTACTATAAGTATAATTGGTGTCCTCAGGAAAATAAGAACCTGTTAAATCACCAAAATTCCATTCCCAAGAACTAGCATTTGTTGAGGTGTCATTAAAAAATATGGTATTTCCGATTATTATTACAGAATCACTTACGTCGAAATCTGCAATTGGAAGTGCTTCAATGTTAATATTTTGAGAAATGGAATCACTACATCCGTCAGTTGTGGTAATAAATAATAATACATTATAAGCACCATCCGTAGCATAAATATGACTAGGAGAAATAATAGTGTCTGAGCCTCCATCACCAAAATCCCAATAAACAGATTGAATTGTTCCTCCAGATATAATGGCATCAAATTGGGCTTCAAATGTTGCACAATCTACCATATAATCCATACTAACTATAGGACTAGGAAGCACAGTGATATAAAGGGTATCCATAACACTTCCACATCCATTGGTATAGGTCAATATAATTTCTACTGGTGCAGCCGTATCTCCAGCATTTGGTATATATCCAACAGAATTTGATGCACTATCTGGTGTAAAAGTTCCTAAACCAGAAGTTGTCCAAATGGTAGTTCCTCCACCATTAACAGTTGCAACTAATAAAGCAGTATCTGATTGACAAGTTGTAAAATCTAATCCTGCATCAGCTATTGGAGCAGAATCGAATGTGACAATTAAAGTGTCAGATTCTGCTAAGCACGACCCATTATTGGTAGAAGTTAATGCTAACCATATTAATCCAATTGTTGTATCCGAATTACTAGGTTGATAATTAGTGTTTAAGAATACGCTATCTGGAATAAAAGTTCCTGTTCCGTTTGTTGACCAGACCCCTGTTGATGAACCTCCAGTTACACTTCCGCTTAACGAAACCAGTAAATTATTTAAACATACCGAAATATCTGCTCCTGCATCAACTATTGGTGAAGGAGAAATAGTTACAATTATACTGTCAATTACAATTGGGCAATTTTGAAGATTTAAAGGAGTCAATTCAAAGATAACTTGCCCATTTAGTTCATCTTGACTGCCAGGAATGTAGTTGGTAATTAATAATGAATCAGAAGGAATAAATATTCCATCACCAGTTGTTGTCCAAAACCCAGTTCCACTAGAGGTTAAACCAGCAAGAGAAATAGTGTCGTTATTTGCACAAACTGAATAATCTAATCCAGCATCTACCGTAGGTAGATCCATAAAAGTGATAAGAATAGTATCCATATCTTGACCACAACTATTTAATGGGTCGGATGTTAATATTAATTGAACAGAACCTGCAGCAGTATCAACATTACTTGGATTATAATCCGTATTTAAATTTAGAGGGTTATTAAATGTACCTGTTCCTAAAGTTGACCATTGCCCACCAGAACCGCCAGTAATAATTCCACTTAAATTAACATTGCTGCTACCACAAACTATTTGGTCAATTCCTGCATCAGCAGTTGGAGCAGACAATATTAAAATAGAGAGTGTATCATCTTCAGCAATACAATCACCATTATTGGTAGATTGTAAATACAAATCAAAAGAACCATTTAATAAATCTGTTGGTCCAGGATTATAAAGTGCATTTAAAGCTGTGTTGGAAGGAATAAAATTTCCATCACCCGAAGAAGTCCATAATCCAGTAGATGCTCCACCAGAAATGATTCCATTAAGTTGTAGATTACTTGAATCACAAATGGTAGTATCATTTCCTGCAAACACAAATGGAGATGGACTAATCGTAATCACCACTATGTCCGAAATTGTTACGCAAGCACCTGTAGAAGTAAGGGTAAGGTTAACAAACCCAGCAGCAATATCAGCAGAACTTGGACTATATAATGCATTTAGGACAGTGTCTGCTGGAGCAAATGTTCCTGAGCCAGATGTACTCCATATTCCAGAAGAAGCTCCTCCTGTAATTGTGCCGTTTAGGTTAGCAAAATTATTTGCACAAAAAGTAGTGTCAACTCCAGCATTTACAACTGGAATGGTAGTTAATGTTATTATAATGGTGTCAGATACTGCTAAACAACTTCCATTATTGGTGGAGGTGAGAATTAACATAAATGAACCTAAAGCGCTATCTGCTGGAGTAAGATTGTAAGTGGCATTTAAAACTGTATCAACAGGAGTGAAAGAACCAGTTCCAGATGTAGTCCAAATACCAGTTGTCGTATTTCCACTTATTATTCCAGAAAGCGCTACTTGATTATCAGTAATACAAATAATTTGATTAAGACCAGCATCAGCCTGTGGACCAGGATTAATGGTAATTATAATTTGATCAGTAGCGAGACAAGCAAATGTTGATTGAAGCGTAATGGTTACAGAGCCATTAATAATATCAGTTGAACCAGGAACATATTGAGCATTTAAATCAGTATTATTTGGGATAAATGTTCCATCACCAGAAGTTATCCATTGTCCTGTTGTTGAAGTTCCAGAAACTACTCCTGCTAATTGAGCATTTTCGTTTTCACAAATAGTTAAATTACTTCCTGCACTAACTGTTGGAGGAGTAGTGAAAAATAATGTTGCGGTATCACTATTTGATAAACATGCTCCATTATTGGTGGAGATTAATACAATTGATACAGAGCCATTAGCGTAATCTATGGCACTTGGATTATAAATAGCGTTTAAAGTAGTGTTGGAAGGAGTAAATGTTCCTGTGCCAGATGATGACCATTGCCCAGTTCCTGAACCATTTATTATTATTCCAGCTAAATTACCATTATCGCCTATACAAATGTATTGGTCTGTTCCAGCATTAGCAATAGGTGATGCAATTAAAGTAATTAAGACAGTGTCATATATAGTAAGACAAGTTCCATTATTTGCTGATTCAAGAATAAGCGTAACTAATCCAGCAGTGGTGTCAGCAGAACTTAAATTATAACTAGCATTTAAATCGGTATTATTTGGGGTAAATGTACCTGTACCTAATGTTGACCATAGACCAGTAAATGGTGCCGAAACTGTTCCAGATAAATTAGCAATTAGATTATTTGCACAAACAATAATATCAGTTCCAGCATCAACAATTGGAGCAGAAGTAAATGTAATTGTTAGTTGGTCTGATTCAGGAATACAACTTGCATTATTGGTTGATGTTAATGTTATGGTAACAAATCCAGCAGATGTATCAGCTGAACTTGGAACATAAACAGCATTCATATCCGTATTATTTGGGCTAAATGTGCCACTTCCAGAAGTCGTCCACTGCCCAGTAGTTGTAAATCCAATAACACTTCCTGATAAGTTAATCACATTATTAGCACAGATTGTTACATTAGGACCAGCATCAACAATTGGAGAGCTAGTTATTGTTACAATAATCGTGTCTGACACCGGGATACAATTTCCATTATTGGTTGAAACTAAGATTAGTGTAACTGTCCCTGCTGAAATGTCTGCAGGGCTTGGAGTATAAGTAGCATTTAAAGTGGTGTTGGATGGGGTAAAAGCGCCTGTACCAGAAGTTGACCATTGCCCAGTTATAGTACCACCAGTTACAGACCCAGCTAATAAAACATTAGGTGAATTTTGGCAAACAATAACATTTGTTCCAGCATTAACAACTGGGGAAGGGGTAATGGTAATCACTAGTTGATCAGAGACAGGAAAACAAGTGCCATTATTAGTTGAGGTTAATGTTAGTGTTACTGTTCCAGCAGTTATTTCTGCTGCACTTGGTGTATAAACAGCATTTAAAGTAGTGTTGGAAGGAGCAAATGTTCCTGTACCAGATGTAGTCCATACACCTGTTGTAGTACCTCCAGTCACAGACCCAGCTAAATTAACAACAGCATTATTTCCACAAACAATAACATCTGTACTTGCACTTACTGAAGGAGCAGGAGTAATTGTAATTACTATTGAAGAAGCATTTGGTACACATGCACCATTATTAGTTGTGGTCAGCGTTAATGTAACACTTCCATTAGTACTATCTAAACTCGATGGAGTATATGTTGGCGTTAAATTAGTATCGTTTGGAGAAAAAATACCTGTTCCACTAGTAGTCCAAATTCCAGTTGAACTACCTCCAGTTACAGAACCAGAAAGAGTTACTAATGAATTGTTGGCACATACAGTTTGATCGCTTCCTGCAAGTGAAATGGAAGGTTGATTAACAACCACAGTAGTATTTTTTGGAGCACTAGTACATCCGTTTAAAGTAGCAGTGACAGAATAAACACCAGCTTCTAAAAGAGTAACAGAAGGGATAGAAGGATTTTGTAGAATTGATGTAAAGCCATTAGGACCAGTCCAACTATAAGAAGCACCAGCGACATTGCTTGCGGTTAAATTTAAGGTAGCACCGACACACAAAGGACCATTGTTAGTTGCTGTTGCAATAACAGGAGTAGGATTAACAACTACGTTTGTTGTTCCAATAGGGCTTACACAAATACCAACAGTTACTGTAAGCGAATAAACACCAGCACCAGCAAGAGTTATGCTGCCAATACTAGGATTTTGTAAGGTAGAAGAAAAGCCATTAGGACCAGTCCAACTATAAGAGCCACCAGCGACAAAAGGAGTAGTTAAATTTAAAGCAGTGCCTGTGCAAACAGGAGAGTTACTACTAACAGTTGGTGTAGTAGGAGGCGTATTTACAATAACAGTGGTTGTTCCAGCCGGACTAGTACATCCTGCAACAGTTACGGTTACAGAATAAACCCCACCATCAGCTACAACAACATTACTTACCGATGGGTTTTGTAAGATAGAAGAAAATCCGTTGGGACCAGTCCAACTATAAGAAGCACCAGCGACAAAAGGTGTTGTTAAATTTAAAGTTTGACCTACACACAAAGGGCCGTTGTTTGTTGCTGTTGGTGTTGTTGGAGTAGGATTAACAGTTACAGCAGTACTTCCTGCTGCACTTCCACAACCAGTAACAGTTATAGTTACATTATAAGTTCCAGAAGCAGCAACTGTAGCACTAGCTATACTAGGGTTTTGCAGTATAGAAGAAAATCCGTTAGGACCAGTCCAACTATAAGAAGCACCAGCGACAAAAGGAGTAGATAAATTTAAAGTGCTGTTTGCACAAATCGGCGAATTACTACTTGCAGTTGGCGTTGCAGGAGTTGGGTTAACCACAACAGTAGTACTTCCAGCTGCACTGGTACAACCTAAAACAGTTACAGTAATATTGTAAGTTCCAGCAGAAGCTAACAAAGCAGAAGCAATAGAAGGATTTTGAAGAGCAGAAGAAAAACCATTAGGACCAGTCCAACTGTATGTCGCACCAGCAACAAGAGGTGTAGTTAAATTAATAGCAGTTCCTTGGCAAACAGGAGAATTACTGCTTGCAGTTGGTGTTGCTGGAATAGGATTAACAACCACAGTAGTATTTTTTGGAGCACTAGTACATCCGTTTAAAGTAGC
>CAYHWX010000195.1:0-5420 GCA_964360245.1 uncultured Vicingus sp. | reverse complement strand
TGCTATTTTCACATCTATTGGAACAAAGTAAACCATTAACTTTAGTCACTTTAGTCACTTTAGTCACTTTAGACACTTTAGGCACTTTGGTTGCGGCTATGAACATCTCCTGTCAAAATACCCGGAATCTGCATAATTATCACTGCACTGTTTACACAATGAGTAGTAGTCCCTTTAGATTGAAGTTCTCTCTATCAGATATCCCTATTTTATGGACAATCTGTTTTGCAAAAAAACGACAAATCGCAATAGAAAGCCCGCCAGCAGAAAAAACACGCCAGCCTTGTCATATTTAAGGCTTTCTATCCACACCTTTGGAAATCCCATAACCCAGTTTTTAGGCTGTTCGACCGAAAAGCTTGCCCAAATAAAGCCTGTATTAAATCTAAACTTCAGCCGTTCTCCGAAAGACAAATGGGTTTTGGCATACACGCTATATACAATGCGAAATATTTCACAAAGCTGCAAACTAATTTTGAAAGTGCTCCTGACTGTCGTACTATGCGATCTGAAATTATTTAACGGTTTGGAGACATAATAAAAATCGCCTGTTGCAGCCATACGGCACCAAAAATCCCAATCCGCACAAGCCCTGAATGCAGGAGATACACCCCCAATAGCATAAAAAGAACTCTTCCTGAACATGGCGGCGCTCATATTTGGAACAACGCATGAAAACATCAGGAATCTTAATATCAGCTTTTGGGGGATAAGCCGGTCTGTTGAACACATCTTTTTAAACAGGGTCTCGCGAAACTTAAAATCGTCCCCGTGTAAAATACCTTTACCATCAACCATATTGCTTCTGCAATACGCAACCACTGCGGAATTGTTGCTGTGAAGCGCGTTATACAAAACCTCAACCTGAGAAGGCTCACTGAAATCATCGCACTCGGCGAACATTACGTATTCGCCCTTTGCCATGCTAACGCCAAGGTTTGAAGCAGTCGCATACCCTTTATTTTGCTCAAGGACAACGATTGCTACATTTTCCTGATTTCTGTATTCATTTAAAACGTCCCGGCTACCATCCGTTGAGCAGTCATCTACGACAATAATCTCTGCGTTGCTATATGTTTGACAGAGCAGACTGTTTATGCGCTGTTTTAAATATTCCGCATGGTTATAGCTTGTTACTATTATACTTACCAGGTCTTTCATTGTACAACTACCTTTATGACTCTGCCGATGCCTTCTTTAATCCTGCTTAATGCGACATACAGTTTGCTAAACTTCTTGAGCAGAACTCTTTTGAGTGGTGTTTCATGCCTGCTGAAAAATCTTATAATCCATGGGGAAACATGCTGATATGTAATAAGAGAAATAACCGTATTTAAATACTCTTTTTCTCTCGAATTGTAATTGATTACATAAAACCTGCTGCTTATCTCGCCGCTTCCGCCGGTCTCAATTGGAGAATCTGTCCTGCTCTGGATAGTTGAAAAATCTTCGACATCAGGTTTTAATGATATATAGTTGTCTTTTAAAGCTTTATCTGTTAAAGCAGTGCCGGGATAAAAGATCAGGTTGTATCCCTGCAGTGTAAGCGGTCTTGGGAACTTTAAAAACAACTCTACGGTCTGTTGAAGGTCTTCGAGCCTCTCGTAAGGGTTATTGAAGATAATATCATAGGTAACATCTATCCCTAATTTATGGATATAGTTTGCAACCTCAAGCACTTTTTCATTTGATACCGGCCTGTTATAAACCTCTCTGTTAACCCTCTCGCTTCCTGATTGAATACCTACCTGCAGGCCGCTCAACCCGCAATCTCTCAGTATTTGTATTTTTTCATTATTAAACGCCATGGGTTCGGCAAGCGCGAAAAATGGCAACCCGATTTCTTTTGAGTACAAATTTTTAAATTCAACATAATCTTCACTCTTGCGGGCCAGGAAACTGTCGTCCCATATATTGATTTTCCTTAGACTCTTGAACATTCGCTTGGCAATGGAGAGTTCTTCTATGACCTTTTTAACGCTCCTCGCCCTGAGATATTTCCCTTTGCCCTTATATTGATCCCACCGGTAATTGTTGTAACAATACTCGCACCGGTATGGGCACCCCCTTGTGGTCATAATACTGTATTCGCCATGGAAGTGCAGCTCACTTAACCTTTCAAAGCCCTTTTGGTTCATTACATATTGGGAATCGGGTTCGAAATCCGGGAAAGGATATTTATCAAGGTCTTCTTCCATGTGTCCCAATTCATTTTTTACCATGCCCCGTTCCGTTTTAAACCAAATATTCTGAATTGCCGTATTACCCAGCTTACCGTCAGACATGCTTTTGACCAAGTCCAGCATTGCCTCTTCTCCTTCACCTTTGCAAATCATATCGGCATGGCGTAAGCATTCTTCCGGTTTGACATTGGCATGAGCCCCGCCCCAAATAACCGGAAGACCAAGACGTTCCTTTATCTCTTTAGTTACCGTAACGGCTGCATGATAATCATCTGTCACAAGACTCACGCCGACCAATCCGATACCCTTCTCCTTTAATATCCTTATCAACTCCTGTAAATTGGTCTTGTTGAATTCTTCCGAGCAGAAAAAACAGATCACACCATATCCGTTGGCCTTCAAATACGCCGAGAGCAGCCTGGTATTTATACTGTAATCTAAAAAAGAAATTAACGCAGTTTTTGTCATTGCCGGCTCCTTAATTTATCGGTTTCTTTCTCGCATAAATCAATGAATCCTGCAGGGTCAAAAAATAAAACAGCGTTCTTTTGCAACCATTTTTCCGGCATATTCCACCATTCGGTTTTTATGAGCCTTTTTCTCATCTGTTCATCAAACCGATACTTTATTATTTTTGCAGGGACACCTCCGACAATAGCATATTCAGGGACGTCTTTGGTAACTACCGCACCCGCCGCCACAACCGCACCGGTGCCGATCTTAACGCCATCAACAATCATGGCATTCTGACCTATCCACACATCATGACCAACATAGGTCTGTTTGAAAGGTTCGAATAAATCCGACTTACTAAAGGTACTGGCAATGGGTTGTGTCGATGAATAAAAAGCAGGGTGTGAACTTACATAGGTAGTCGGATGTTGTCCAAGACCTATAGTTACCCCCATTGCTATTGAACAGAATTTTCCAATGTGCGCATTATTAATGATAGAATTTTTTTGTACGAAGGTGTGGTCCTCCATCACAGAGTTTATGATGATAACATTTTTAAAGATAACGTTATACTTTCCAAACAAAGACTTACCGTCTATTTCCGCGCCCTGGTAAAATCGGCAGGCTGGATATTTTTTTTGAAGTTGTGCTAGTCTTACCGGATGCGCCAGCAATTCTTTAAGACTTCTTATTATATTTCTTAAAATGTGCATCTTTTATTTCAAGCCTATCCTTTCTGCCCTGCCCGGATTGTTTTTATAACCGTTTTTTTTAAATTACGCAACCCGCTATATAGTGTTTCATTTTTTATTTTGTAGTCCAGAGCCCCTGCCTTGCAGACTTCACAGCAGCAAAGGCAACTAATGCATTTGTCATAATTGAAAACTATCTCTCTTCTTGAATTGAGACTCACGCTTTCGGTTGGGCAGATATTCACGCAACCCATGCATAAGGTGCATTTGTCACGGGAGGCCATATAAGGATACTTTTTGAAAAGCTTTTCGTGAAGCTTTGCGCGCAGGCTACCGCCTCTTATTTTTTTCAGATCCGGAAAAACAAAGCGCCGCCGGACTTCTTCTATCCCCTTGCCGAAAATCCTGATGTTTTCTAAACTTCCGAGACCATGAGTAGCCGCAAGCTTGATATGAGGGACGTCTTCAGGATTTGCGCCCATTACCTTGATACAGGTTGAGTCTACGGCTACGAGGTCTTTCCCCATAACAATCAACCCGAGGGGTACCGGATTCCCGACGGTGGGGCCGTTCTTGCCTTCCAGCGCTACAATACCATCAACCACCGACAGCAGCCTCTTTTCCTTGTGTAAAAAATGAAAAATTGAAACAATCGCCTCGTGGATATTACCTTTATGCGCCAAGGCCCTGTCTCCTCTTGGGAGTAGCCCGAAAAGATTTTTCATACTTAACGTGGCTCCGGTCTCGCAATGTGTTTTCATTTTGGGGACGCTTATTACGACATCAGCATCTAAAAGCGTTTTGGGGAGGTGAAAGCGCTTAAAAGATCCAAACAGCTCATTGTTCACAATGATATTTTCGTCGTTATCCAAATTTATTACACTAGCGCCGTATTTTTTCAATGAGTAAAAATTAAGATTATTGAGAATCTCTTCAGACTTGTGTATGGGGTTTTCTCCCACATAAATTTTCTTTACTCCAATTTCGCTTAGTTTTTGTACCAGGAATGCTACAATTTCAAGATCCGTTGTAACACCTGTTGACGCCGGCAAGTCTATGCACAGATTTGGTTTTATAAATACCCTGTCGGCGCTTGTTATGCCGTCAAAGAGGTACTGCACCCATTGGTGCATACTATTATAATCTGTCAGGACAACTGAAGTATTTGACATTTGACATTATCCATTTTTTCAACAACGAGAGACAACAGCCCGGGAGGTCTGCAAACTTTATGTATATTAGCCTACCGCAGCTTCTTTAGAGTGAGAACCCATCATCCACTATGAGATTCTGCCCAGTGATATGCCTGGAAGCATCAGACAACAAGAACAATAGCGCACCGTTTACATCCTGCGGATCAAGCATTCCCTTACCGGCACATCGGGCGTTATATTCCTGAATGAACACTTCCGGCTGCTTATCCAAAATACCGCCGGGACTTAGACAATTCACACGAACCCCAGAGCCTTTAAAATATTGCGCAAAGTAACGGGTGAGCTGGATAACAGCCGACTTGATAGCCGCATATTCTACCGGCATGGTCATGGAAGTGCCTGCGTAAATCTCAAAACGTGGCGACATCGTCCCATAAATAGAAGACATGTTGAGTATATTGCCAAAGCCCTGGTCGCGGAAGAACAGTCCGAACTGCTGCGCCATGAGGAAATAGCCACCCAGATGCATATTGACGTTTTCGCAGAAGCTCTCGTAAGTCACGTCTTCCAGCTTTTTGCCATAGTTGTGACTGCGCGGATAGGCATTGTTCACTAACGCGTCAATGCGGCCATGCCTTTCCCGAAGCCCCGCTATGAGCGCGCTCACGGATGCCGTGCTTGTAATATCAAGAGATACAGCCTCGGCACGGCCAGGGTAAATGGACACAATCTTCTCTGCCACACGAGCAGCAGCCCCAACATCAATATCGGCTACCACAGCCGTTGCACCGTGATCCGCCACCGCCATGCAAAACTGTCTTCCGAGAAAACCAGCGCCACCCGTGATAACAATAACTTTATTGGTTAACAATGTCAATCCTTTTCGAGTTAGGCCTTCGGCGACTTTTTATGTAGAGCGAAGAGCCTCTTCGCTCTAC
>CAYHWX010000194.1:0-5510 GCA_964360245.1 uncultured Vicingus sp. | reverse complement strand
AACAAGCTGGTAAATCTTTGCAAGATATAGATGTGGTTGCTGTGAGCAAAGGACCAGGTTCTTATACTGGGTTGCGAATTGGTGTTTCTACTGCCAAAGGATTGTGTTATGCACTAGGAATTCCTCTTATAGCCGTAGATACTTTGCAGGCAATGGCAAAAAACACACCACCTAACCTCCCCAATGGGGAGGGAATGCCACGATATTATACTACTGATTCTCAGATGTGGAGTTTATTACTCGAAAATGCAAAAAAACATCGCAAAAAACCTACTGAAGCCGAAATGGTTTTATGGAAATTTTTAAGAGCAAAACAATTAGGATATAAATTTAGAAGACAACATCCAGTTGATAAATTTATTCCAGATTTTGTCTGTATTGAAAAAAAACTAATCATTGAGGTTGATGGGAAAATTCATAATTTTCAAAAAGAAGAAGATGAAATTCGTACAGAAATATTAAATGAAAATGGATTCAAAGTAATTCGCTTTAAAAATGAAGAAATTATGTGTAATATAGATGAGGTAGTTTTAAAAATTATAGCACAACTCAAATCTCTCCCCTCAGGGGAGATGAAGAGGGGTCTTTTATTTTGCCCAATGATAGATGCAAGAAGAATGGAGGTTTATACGGCTTTGTATGATGAAAACAATAACTTGGTTGAGCATATTACTGCCAAAATTATTGATGAACATTCTTTTGCTGACCGTTTAAAAAGTAATAAAATTCTCTTTTTTGGTGATGGAGCAGAAAAGTGTAAGGAAATTTTAAGTAAGAATCCAAATGCTATTTTTTCAGATTTGGGAATGCCCTCAGCAAAAACCATTAATGAGATAGCACTTCAAAAATATAATAAGAACGTATTTGAAGATGTTGCATATTTTGAGCCTTATTATTTAAAGGATTTTATTGCCACAACAGCAAAAAAATTGCTCTAATTTTCATCGGAAAACTGAAAGTCATCCGATGAAAATGGTATTACTTACAATCAATAGATTTTTCGACAGTTTTAAAAATTACTTCTTTAGTAGAATTTTTTAGTTCTACAATTTGATAAGGATAAGTCATCATAGATGTGGTGATACAACTTTTTCCTGGACTAGTTTCTAAAATAGTAACAACAATAGTTTTCTCATTTTCTTCAATCGAATCAATTTTTATAGTGTAGCCACCAGAATTTTTTTCTCCCATGGTAACCAACAAAATTAGTTGGTTTTCAAAATCTATTTTAGCTGGTTTTGGTTGGTCTGAAAATCTACTAAATGCAGCAATCCATGCAGAATTGTACTCATTTTGATTGGTGATAATCTTGTTAGTTTTTTCAGAAAAATCGCCATTTAATCCAGCACTTAATTCAACAAAAGGAATAATTTGTGACTCAGAAACAGTTGGAGAAATTGTTTGATTTGACTTGCAAGAAAATAAGATGGATGTTAATAATAGGAAGAAGATGTGTTTCATTTTACATCACCCCCATAGGTGTTTTTATTCCTCGTTTTCCATTGCATTTTTTGTTGCTGGTGCATGATGTAAAAGCTATTGCAGCGACAAATAATAAGATTAAACTTAGTATTTCTATTCTTTTAAGATGTTTCATGGTTTTAATTTTTACAAAAGTAACAAATTGTGTTCCAAAAATTTAGCAAAGACAAGCTAAGTATTTTTTAATGGTATTTTCTAAGCCAAAATAGAGCGAATCGCAAATTAACGCATGTCCAATAGAAACTTCTAACAAGCCAGAAATATTGTTTTTAAAATAGCTTAAATTATCTAAGTTTAAATCATGTCCAGCATTAATTCCTAACCCAAGTTGATTGGCAATAGTTGCAGCTTTTACAAATGGAGCAATGGCGGCTTCTTTATTTTTAGTAAAATTATCAGCATAAGGACCAGTGTAGAATTCAATTCTATCCGTTCCAGTACCAACAGCATTCTCAATGTTTACAATTTCGGTATCTACAAAAATGGAGGTTCTAATTCCTGCCAATTTAAACTCAGCAATCACTTCTTTTAAAAAATCTTTTTGTTTTAGTGTGTCCCACCCAGCATTTGATGTTAACACATTTGGTGGGTCAGGAACCAAAGTTACTTGTTCAGGTTTGATGTCTAATACTAATTGAATAAATTTCGTATTCGGAAACCCCTCAATGTTAAACTCTGTGGTTACTAAAGATTTCAACTCATAAACATCGCGATAAGTGATGTGCCTTTCATCTGGTCGGGGATGGACTGTAATTCCTTGCGCTCCATATTTTTCGCAATCGAGGGCAACTTGCAATAAATTGGGTAAATTATTTCCCCTAGCATTTCTTAGGGTAGCAATTTTATTAATATTTACACTTAACTTAGTCATAGCAATAAATTAGTATTTTTGGCGTAGATAATCGTATAATTATCACACAAAAGTAAAAACTATTAGCTTAAAATGATTGCTTCAGAATTAATATCTTATGATATTCCTCCCTTAAAGCTTTCCGATACTGGAGCTAAAGCATTGGATTGGATGGAGGAGTTTAAAACCTCTGAATTGCCAGTTGTTGATAAAGGAAAATACGTTGGGTTAATCAGTGAGGCGAAAATTTTAGATAAAAATAAAATTGATAAGCTAATTGCAGCCTATGATTTTGCTTTTAATAAACCTTGTGCTAATCAAGGGCAACATCTTTTTGAAGTAATTTCTCTGATTGTACAAAATGATATTAGTGTACTTCCTGTTGTTAATGAAAACAACCAATATTTAGGATTAATTACTATTAAACGAGTGATACAATTTTTTTCACAGGTAGTTTCTGTTGCTAATATTGGTAGCATTTTAACGCTTGAATTAAACATTAATGATTATTCATTGGCAGAAATTTCTAAGTTAGTAGAATCAGAAGATGCAAAGATATTGGCTTCTTTTATTACTTCACTTCCAGATTCAAAAAAAATGGAATTAACACTTAAAATTAATAAAACAGAAATAAGCAGAATTCTTCACACTTTCGAAAGATTTAACTACTCGGTAGTTGCTTCATATAATGAAAGTGAGTATCACAAAGACCTCCAAAACAGGTATGATGAATTTATGCGATTTTTAAATACTTAAAATGTTAGTTCAAACATTTAAATTTTCGTTGTTGTTATTTTTTCTTTTCAATTGGTGTAATTTTTCTTTTTCCCAAACCGATACCAGCAGAATTAATGTGGTGAAGGAAATAAAAATAATTGGCAATAAAACAACTAAGGAAAATATTATCATTAGAGAAATACCCTTTAAAATTGGAGACACTATTCTAGTTTCTAAGATTAAACAAATTTTAGAAAGAACGGAAAGTAACTTATTAAATACCCTACTTTTTAACTTTGTAACTGTTGAGCCTGTTTATTTTGATGAAACACTGCTATCAATTTACATAACCGTTGAAGAACGCTGGTATTGGTGGCCAATTCCTATATTTAATGTAGAAGAGTCCAATTTTAATACGTGGTGGGTGGATAAAAATTTAGAGAAAATTAACTATGGTTTGTTTTTAGCCAAAGAGAATTTTAGAGGAAGAAAAGAAACTATTGCTTTTAAATTTCAAGCAGGTTATACCGAACAAGTGGGATTAAGATATTCGATTCCTTACATCAACAAAAATAAAACTAATGGATTAAGCATAAGGTTGAGTTACAGTAGAAATCATGAGGCAAATTACAACATCACCAATAACGTAATTGATTATTATAGAACCGATACTGCTTATGTAAAAAAGGAAATACAGGCTAATATTGGGTATGAGATTAGACCAAAATTGTATAACAAACATATTTTTCAAGCAGAATACACCAATGTTCAAGTTGCAGATTCAGTTATATTATTAAATAAAGATTATTTATCGGAAGTTAAAAATAACATGCAGTTTATCACCCTTTATTATACTTTTAAAAGAGATACTCGTAATTTTAAAAGCTACCCAACCACTGGTTATTACTTTGATTTTAATTTAGTGAAAGATGGAGTAGGAGTATTGGACGAGCAACTCAATTCACTGTATTCGACTTCTCAAATAAGAAAATATTGGCAATTGTCGGATCGATTTTATTTTTCTGGTTTAATAAAAAGTAAAATAAGCATTAAAAACAACCCTTACTATTTTTATAATTCGATAGGTTTTACGAATGATTTTATAAGAGGCTATGAGCTTTATGTTATTAACGGCGAACATAGTATTCTCACAAAAACTCAACTTAGGTATGCGTTAGTAAAAGAAAAAATATTTAAAATTAATTCCATTCCTGCCGATAAATTCAATAAAATACCTTTAGCAATTTATTTAGGAACTTATTTCGATTCGGGATATGTCAATTCTAAAATAAATAGTAAAAATAATTCTTTAATGAATTCTGCCCTATATGGAGGTGGTGTTTCTATTGATTTTGTTAGTTATTACGATGCTGTTTTGCGGCTAGAATATTCAATTAATAAGCTAAATGAAACAGGACTCTATATCCACTTTATTGCTCCAATTTAAATTATTGATTAATTTCACAAGATAAAACGCTAGAAAAGTGAAAATTGCGATATACGGTAAAAGAGTAATTGACAATTATTTGCCTTTAATTTCTATTCTTTTTGAAAATTTATTAAAAAGAAAAGTAGCGGTTTTTATTTACCAACCTTTTTATGATTTTTTAAGTCAGCAAATAGAATTAGATAAAAATCTTAAAACTTTTAACAACCATCAAGACATTTATGATTCCAACTATTTATTTTGCATTGGAGGTGACGGAACACTGCTAGATACTATTACGCTAGTGAGAGATAAAGATATTCCGATATTAGGAATTAATACAGGAAGGTTAGGATTTTTAACAAGCATTACCACCGAAGAAATTGATGGAGCAATAAATGACGTTTTAGCTGGAAAATTTTATTTAGATACCCGAACATTGTTGAGTTTGCAAACCGATAACAATTTATTTGGAGATGACAATTATGCCTTAAATGAAATTACCATACAGAAAAAAGACAGCTCCTCCATGATTACTATTCATGCTTATTTGGGAGATGAGTTTTTAAATTCCTATTGGGCGGATGGTTTAATTATTTCAACTCCAACAGGTTCTACAGCTTATTCCTTAAGTTGTGGTGGACCAATAATTTTGCCAGGTTCAGGCAACATTATTATCAATCCTATTGCTCCACATAATTTAAATGTTCGTCCTATTGTTATTCCTGATGATATTGAATTGATCTTAAAAGTTGAAGGGCGAACAGGTAATTTTTTAGTTGCTTTGGACTCCCGATCTTTTGCCGTTCCTTTTTCAACTTCCATAAAAATTAAAAAAGCAAAACATACCATTAACATTATTAGATTTGAAAAAAATAGCTTCTTAAATACGCTAAGAACAAAATTAATGTGGGGATTAGATAAAAGAAATTAATTATACTAAAAACGGGGTAAATTGTTACATAGTTAAATAAAAGGTCGGAAGTGGGCAGTGCCCAGGCGGCGCCCCGTCGCTCTGAGGGGGGGGGGCGTGCG
>CAYHWX010000193.1:0-5524 GCA_964360245.1 uncultured Vicingus sp. | reverse complement strand
CTTCGGTTTCAAGTGTAACTGTTATTGTTACGCCAACCCTTTCCGCTACATCGTCAACCATTTGCCCGGGAGGCACAGCAACACTATCCGTATCGGGCGCTACAACATATACATGGAATCCCGGTTCTGTTTCGGGTTCTTCTTATACAATATCTCCGGGTTCTAATTCTACCTATACAGTAATAGGAGCTAACGGTACCTGTATATCAGCTGCAATAGCAAGTGTTAGTATTGGGTCAGGTATTTCCATTACAGTTAATAATCCAAGCACATGTATGGGCCAATTGGTTACTTTAACAGCAAGCGGAGCAGCATCCTATACATGGTCAACAGGTGCAAATACTTCCAGCATTGTAGTGAGCCCGTCTGTTACCACCACTTATACAATAAATGGTATTAATGGTTTATGCAGTGGGATAAACACCTCAACTGTTACGGTAAATCCAACACCAACGGTAACGGCTTCAAGTACAACTACAATATGTTCAGGACAAACAACTACATTAATTGCCGGTGGTGCCTCCACCTATACATGGAGCCCCGGTGGTTTAAGCGGCAGTTTGGTAACCGTTAGTCCTGTTTCGACCCAGAATTACACTGTTACAGGAACTGATGCATTAGGTTGCTCTAATATAGCAAACACTACTGTTTCTGTTGCGCCATCACCAATTGTTTCTGTGCCTTCAACAACAATTTGTACAGGAACAACTGCAACATTAACGGCATCGGGTGCTTCAACATACACATGGAACCCGGGTGGCTTTACAGGAACAAGCGTTACGGTTTCACCATTATCTAATACAAATTATTCTGTTATTGGGTCTAACGGTTCATGTACAGTGGCTACTACAGTTTCGGTTGATGTAATTGCCGGCATAACACTAGTCGTAAACAGTCCAACTATTTGTATAGGACAATCAACTGTATTAACGGCATCAGGCGCTTCAACTTATACATGGACAGGAGGGCCTAACACATCAACTTTCGCGGTGAGTCCAACTCTTACAACTACATATTCAGTTATTGGCAGCATTGGCACCTGTTCAAACAGCATAAACACTTTAGTAACGGTTAACGGCTTGCCCCCAACACCAATTGCTCAGGCAAACAATCCTGTTTGTGAAGGGCAAGCTGTTATTTTAAACGGAAGTGGTAGTATTGGTTCGTATTTTTGGTTGGGACCATTGAGCTTCACTTCATCAACAGCCAGTTCTACAATTACACCGGCATCCTTATCTAATGCCGGAACCTATACTCTAGTTGTAACCAATGCTAATAATTGTTCCAATAAAACAACCATCACATTAACCGTTAATCCCCTTCCATTGCTAACGGCTTCCAGCCCCACTACCTGCTTAGGAAATGATTTAATTTTAAATTCATCGGGCGGAATTATTTATAATTGGTCAGGTCCCAATGCTTTTACCTCGACCAACCCAAATGTTACCATACCTAACTCAACCGCATTAATGGCAGGTACTTATTCTGTAAATACTACAGACGCGCTGGGTTGCTCAAGTGCTAGAGCAATTGATATTATTATTGACAAATGCCTTTGTCCTGTGTTTATTCCTGAGGGCTTTTCGCCGAATGCAGATGGTTCGCATGATTTATTTATTATAAGTTGTATTGATGATAGACCCACTAAAGTTGAAATATATAACCGCTGGGGCAATCAGGTTTATAATAGTAATGATTATAAAAATAACTGGGATGGTAAAACCAATACTGGACTTAAAGTGTCGGGAGATGACTTGCCTTCGGGAACTTATTATTATATAATTAAAATAAGCGACGAAGATAAAGCGCGGACAGGCTTTGTTACATTGTGGCGTTAATTAAAATATGAAAAAAACTTTTTTAATAATACTCGTTGCTCTTTGCGGACTTAAGTTAAGTGCGCAACAGGATCCGCAATACACCATGTATATGTTTAACATGATGAGTATTAATCCGGCTTACGCAGGAAGTAAGGACAACACCGATATTACTTTGTTATTCAGAAAGCAATGGGTTAATTATCCGGGAGCACCACAAACCATAAGTTTTAACGCTCACACGCCAATTTATTTTGATAAAATGGGGCTTGGCATGTCGCTTATTAATGATAAGTTGGGTATAATGAATCATAATATTGTAAACCTTGCTTATGCTTACCATTTGCGATTCAAAAAAAGTATGCTTTCATTTGGTTTACAGGCTTCGTTTACCCAGTTAACAAGTAATCTTAGTTCGTTAAAAATTGATGATCCTAATAACACCCCTGTTTCTGATAATGCTTTTAACCAAAATCTTTCGCAACTTGATTTTAAAGCTGGAGCAGGATTATTTTTATTCAGCAATAATGGTTACATCGGTATTTCAAGTCCACGTTTGGCAGATGCAAAACTGAGTGGAACTTCATCCGGAACTGTTGTGCCGTATAAAAGTGCCCCGCATATTTTTATGGCGGCAGGTTATGTTTTTAATTTGAGCGCTAAACATAAATTAAAACCTTCAACCCTAATTAAGTTTACTACCGGTGCTCCTTTGGAATTTGATCTTAACTGCAATTTATATTTTTATGAAGTGTTTGGTATTGGTGTATCGTGGAGAAGTTTTGACTCAATGGATGCCATTATGGAATACAAAATAAATAAAAATCTGAAGATCGGTTATGCTTACGATTATACGCTTACCAACTTGGGCAAATATACTTCAGGTTCGCATGAAATAATGTTGAACTGGCAGTTCGGATTTAAAAAAGGAAAATTTATTACACCACGTTATTTTTAGATTTAAGACATGAGCTGTTTAAAAATCATACTTGTTATTCTCATTTTAAAAGTAGATGTATTTGCTCAGGGAATGGCGCTTCAGAAAGCCAATAAACATTACGATAGCTACGAATATAAAGATGCAGCTGATTTTTATGAGCTGGCTCTTAAAAAAGAAGAAAATGTTAATGCAACCCGTAATCTTGCTTATTGTTACTGGAAACTTAACGATATGAAGCAGGCTGAAAAATGGTTGGCTAAGGCTGTGGGCCTAAAAGATGCTAAAGCAGAAGATTATCTATATTACGCACAAACACTCGAATCTAATAAAAAATACGAACAGGCTAAAAAGTGGTTTGATAAATATAATTCAGTTAGTGTAAATGATAAGCGGGGTAAGCGTTTTTCCGAATCGCTTAGTAACCTGAACGAATTTTATGTTGATTCAGGTAATTATAAAGTGGTTTTTGTAAAAGGATTAAATACAGGCGGCTCCGATTTTAGCCCTGTATTTTATAAAAACGGAATTACTTATGTATCGGAAAGAAATCATGATAAATTCTCGACTAGCAGTTTTCAATGGGACCAAAGCCATTACCTTGATTTATATTATGCGGAATTTGAAGACAAAGATTTTATTTTATTCAAAAAAGAAGAGCCTTTAAATAAAAAATTAAATACCAAATATCATGAAGGTCCATTTGCCATGAATAGGGACCAAACATTTATGGTATTTACAAGAAATAATTATTATCAAAAAAAAGTTGCGCTGAGTAATGATGGTGTGAATAAACTTATGTTGTTTTATAATGAATATAAAGACGATAAATGGATGGCGGAAGAAAATTTTCCTTACAATAATGATAATTATTCCTGCGGACATCCCGCCTTAACCGCCGATGGTAAAACTATGTATTTTGTATCTGATATGCCGGGTAGTTTAGGCGGAACCGATATTTGGATTAGCCGTCTTGAAAATAGCAAATGGACAAAGCCTGAAAACGCGGGCCCGGTAATAAATACCGAAGGCAATGAAATGTTTCCAACGCTTATAAAAGACAGCGTTTTATATTTTGCTTCGAATGGACAAGGGGGCTTGGGCGGCCTTGATGTTTTTGCAATACCATTTAATAGCGGAAAATTAGGAACCGTTAAAAATATAGGAGCTCCTATTAACAGTTCGCGTGATGACTTTGGAATTATTTACGACCCAAAAACAGAAACAGGGTACTTCTCATCGAACCGCGAAAACAAAGATGGCGGAAGTGATGATATTTATTTTTTTAAAGTAACAGGTTATTTTATTGATGGAATTGTGATTGACGAAGTTACGAAAGAACCTATTTCAAGTTCAACCGTGAAAGTAAAAGACAGTAATGGAAAATTAATTGAAATAGCCACCGATAGTGAAGGTAGGTTCCGGATTAAATCACAAGCTAATACATATTACGGCTTCGTTTCTTCACACAAAAAATACCTCAACGGGAATTCTTCAATAAGTTCTAAGGGTGCAAATGCAAAGAAAAATTTGAATGTAATAATTCCAATGAATCGGTTACATTATAGACTGGTGGCATTGGTACATGATAATAAAACAAAAGCTTTATTACCTGAAGTTAATATCGCGCTTCACGACAAAATCCTTAATGAGGAAATCTTTGTTTCCGGTAAGACAAATCAGCAGGGCAGTATCACTAAAATGCTGATAGAAAAATCGAAAGGTGATAAAATTGATTTTAGGATTGAATTGGAAAAACATGGTTACCTGAAAAAAAGCGATGCTTTTGAATTAGTATTAGGCGATGATTCGATTATAAAAATACCATTAGGTCTTGATGAGGTGGCTTTGGGCGTTGATATTGGAAAATTGATAAACATTAATCCTATTTACTTTGATTTAGACAAATCGAAAATACGACCTGACGCAGCAATTGAACTGGATAAAATTGTAACCGCGATGAAAGATAATCCGTCAATTGTAATTGAACTGGGGTCTCATACTGATTGCCGCGCCACCGCCCGGTACAATATGAACCTTTCAGATAAGCGCGCGAAGTCATCAGCAACTTATATAATATCTAAAGGTATTGGTAAAACCAGGATATATGGTAAAGGCTACGGTGAAAGCAAATTAGTTAATGGTTGTGCATGTGAGGGGCCTGTTAAACCTTCCTGTTCTGAAGAAGAACATCAAATGAACAGAAGAACTGAATTCAAAATTGTAAAAATAAAAGGCTAATACTAAAAAACTGACTTAAAAAAATTCTCATGCGTAAAAAAACATTATTTTATTTTATTTTCAATTGTTTTCTTTTCATACTTATTTCACCTTCCGCGATAGCGCAAGGTATCATAAAGGGTAAAATAATTGACAGTTTAACCAATGAACCACTCATAGGTGTAACCGCATTTATTAAGGGAACAACGAAAGGAACAACTACTGACCTTTCAGGTGGTTTTGCAATAAAAAATGTTCCTGAGGGGAATTGCCAAATTCAGTTTTCATTCGTGGGGTATAAAGATTTTAGTAAGACTTTTAATGTTACTGGTTCCGACAGCGCTAATGTTGGCGAAATCAAACTATCACCAATAGGTCTTTTACTTAATGAAGTAAATATTAATTCCTCGATTATCTCGGTTACAGACGAAAGTAAAGTTCCTACTGCTGTTTCAACCATTTCTGAGCAGGAAATATCTGAACGTATGGGAGGAACAGAATTTCCCGAAATCCTTAACTCAACCCCCGGTGTTTATTCTTCAATGATGGG
>CAYHWX010000192.1:0-5596 GCA_964360245.1 uncultured Vicingus sp. | reverse complement strand
TAAATGTTTACACAGTCCAAAGACCGAAGTCCGAAGATAAACCTGACTTCGGTCTTCTGACTTCCAACTTTTTATTTTACCACTATTACTTCAACACGTATATTTTGCATAGCCTGTTTCATGTTTTTTGGTTTTTCAATTATCATTCTATCACCGCCATAACCTATCGTTTGCAATTGTGTTTCCTTAACTCCATTCTCCATTAAGTAGGTTTTTATTTTTTCTGCCCTCATCTTAGATAATTTTTTGGCTGTTCCTTTAAAATTCCACTCCTCGCCTAAATTAGCAAAACTTTTTGTTTTTTTAACTGTTTTATTTCCGTTGGTATGTCCCTGAATTTCAAATGAATAATTGTTGTTCTCCAACATAAATATAGTTAGCTTTAATAATTCTTTTTTAGACTCTTCTTTCAGCACGTATGTATTTGGATGAAAATAGATTTTGTACATGATGAGCTTATCTCCAATTTTTATGGGAGTTAACTCAATTTTTATGTTGTTAGCAATTAAATCAAGTGTATCAAAAAGGGGTTCATAACCAAATTTGTTAATGGATACTGCTACTTTTTTTTCAATTGAATGATGGAATACAAATCCACTATCAACACTGGAATTAATTTGTTGCGTTGGATTTCCGTTTTTATCTAAAAGAGTAATAACAGCTTCAATATTTTTTTGTGAATTTTTGTTGACAACAATTCCTTTGATGTCATTATTTTCCTGAATAATCGGCGTTAGTTCCTTAGGTAATTCGGGTAATTTAACTTCTTCTTCAATTGTTGTATTTTCAACAATCGTTTCTACAGCATCCTCTATGCAGTCATTTTGAATCGCTTTTAAAGTGATGGTTTTGTTTTCTGTTTTCAGCCGCAGCGTGTGCCCGCAACCATAACCATTTAGATGAAGAACACTAACAAAATATGTTTCACCTTTTTTAACAGCAATCGTTCCTTCGGATTTTGTTTCAACTGGTTTTTCTTTTTTTTGAATAACATCGTTACAAAAATTAGTTCCTTTAAAATTATAAATAAGTATTTCGTAACTATCTTCCTTGCTTATTGCACTTAGCTTATAACTTAGTTGACTATTAGCTGTTGCAGTTAGTTGATACCAAAACGTAAATTTATCTTCTGGTAGGTAATAAATTTCATCTTGGTCTTTCAACGTAAATTCATCTGTTAAGGGTACTGTAATTTTTTTAGGGTTAACACAATCTGGGTAAGTCTCTTGTCCAAAAAGAGGTAAAAAAGTAATGATTGAAATTAAGGGTATTACAAACTGCTTACAAAGACTCATTTATTTAAAATAAAAACAATAAATAAAAATAAGTTTTAGTTAAACAAAATTTATGAACAACGCAATTAGTTGTTAACGCAGTATGTTTAATATCAAGTACGTAAACATTTTTTTTATTTTGCAAAAAACTGTTCGTTAAAATTTACCAAGAATAATTCCTTTTTGGCTCTAGTAATGGCAGTATAGAGCCAACGTAAATACTCTACATTTATCATTTCATCGGTTAAATATCCTTGATCAATAAAAACGGCATCCCATTGTCCTCCTTGCGATTTATGACAAGTAATGGCGTAGGCAAATTTAACTTGCAAAGCTTGGTAGTATGGATTTTTCCGAATCAATTCATTCCGTTTTTTTCGATTAGGTTCGTAATCGTACTCTTCGGCAACAGCATCGTACAATTGCCTAAATTTATCAGATGATAAGGAAGGTGATTCAGCTAAAATACTATCCATTAAAATTTTTACTTCCAACTCTTTTTCATCAGGATAATCAATCATTCTTACCGTAACATTGGCAAATTTAAAACCATACAATTCTTCGTATCCTCTAATTTTAAGAATTTCAACAATGTCTCCATTAGCTATAAAACCAGCTTTAGAACTGTCTTCCAACCAGAAATAATTGTTTTTAACAATCATCATATAATCGCCCGAAGCAATTTCATCTTCCAACCATTTTATTCGTGCCCTAATTTGTAAATTATACAAGTTTGCATTTTTGTTACTTCGGGTTATTAACATCACGTTGTCTTCTCCAAATTTGGTGTAAGCATCAGTTAATTCATCTTCTAATTCTAACCCCGAAATTTGTTTTACGTCGCCTTTATTTATAGAATTAAACAATGGAAATTCAAGATTTTTTAAAGCAATTTTATTTCTTAAATAAGTGGCATTAATGAGAATTTCAGAATCTTTTTCTTGCCTTACCACTTCACTTAATTCATTCAATTCGATAGTTAAATGATAAGAAGTACTTAAAAATTGTTCATCTAACGCAGGGCTATTATCCATCCCTACCGGAGGCAACTGAGCGGTATCTCCAATTAAAATTAATTTGCAGTTAATTCCAGCATAAACAAATTCCAATAAATCATCCAACAAACTTTTATTTTCACCCCAATTGGATGAAGTTAATCCTCCTCCATCTCCAATCATAGATGCTTCATCAACCAAAAAAATAGTGTTTTGAAATTTATTTTGTTTCACAACAAAACGAGTATAACCATCTCCACCATTACTCAGTTGATAAATCATTTTGTGAATAGTAAAAGCTGGTTTGTTGGCATAATTTGATAAAACTTTTGCTGCTCTACCAGTTGGAGCTAATAAAACGGAATCAAAATTTATTTGGGGTAACGTTTTGACTAATGCACCAACTAAAGATGTTTTTCCAGTTCCTGCATAACCTTTTAATACAAATAGGTGTTTCTTTAATTTCAAAAAAACAAAATCGGTTAACTCTCCAACTACCGTTAACTGGTTTTTAGTAGGTGGATACCCAAAATTTTGAAGTAGTGCTTGGTGAAATAAATTGTGCATTTAACTTTTTCAAAAAAAATAAAGTTTCACTAAAATTAGCCTTTAAAGCGTAAAATATACCTTTTGTTAATTAATAATAATTTTTATACTATTAATTTTTCCTTTTGAGTTATCAAAGGATAAAAAAAATTGTAGATTTGTGTTTAAAATAAAAAAATTTATGAAAATAGGAATTCAAGCAGCACTGGCAATCTTATCGATATTTATTGCGTATTTAATATGGAACAGCATTGATAGTAAAATAGTTCTTACTGAAAATGTTGCAACAAGAAGTAAAGTTGTTCAACAAAAATTAGAACAAATTAGAGATGCACAAGTAGAATACAAAAAAGTGAGAGGTGAATATGCTGGCACTTTTGAACAACTAGTTGATTTTTTAGTGAACGATTCTATTGTGCAAGTAAAAATGGTAGGAGAAGTTCCTGATAGTTTATTGGGCAATGAAGCTGAAGCATTAAGATTAAAAATTATTATTAGAGATACCACTAAAATTCCCGTAAGAGAAGAATTGTTTAAAGAAAATTTTCAAACATTTGTTGATTCCATCAGTTATATTCCTTTTTCTGGAGGGGAAAAATTTACTATTGCTGCTGGAGAACTAGAAAAAGGAAAAATGAAAGTTAAAGTTTTTGAGGTGAAAGCACCTATAACTTCTGTTTTTAAAGGCTTAGAAACCGATAATGAAGGAATTGATATGAGCTTATTTATTGCCATTGGTTCTATGGAAGAGCCTACTACCAACGGAAATTGGAATGATTAAATAGAGTCTGTCTATAATGTTTCCCGAGTATTCGGGATTATTCTTGTTTTAAAAACCTGTCATCCGTCAGCCGACGGACTCTGATTTTCAAAACTGCGAAAGCCTCGAACTCAAACATTATAATTCAGCCTCCCGACTTTACATACAGACACTAAATAATAAATATTTTTTGAGAAAAAAGGATATGAAAAATCATATTCTTTTTTTATACCTTAGCCTTTCCAATGCAACACCAAAAACCACATATCAGTTTATTCGATAAATCTTATTCAGACAGCAATACTTCGAGTTACAAATTGTACGTAGAACTAAGTTTATCTGGTTTAAAACATACTGTATTTAATTGCGACAACCTTACTTTTATTGGTTTTGAAGCCTATCAATTTAACAATGTTTATAATGATTTTTCATTGATAACCCCATTAAAAGAAATATTGGGAACCAATCCTCTTTATCAAAAAGAATTCAAATCCACTCATATTGCTTATGTAAATAATCGTTCTACATTAATACCAAATGCTATCTATAAAGCTGACCAATTAGCCAGTTTTCATCAATTTAATTTCTCTAACCAAGAAGAAGATTTGTTTTATTCCGACCAACTAATTAACCTTTCGGCATATACTATTTATAGTATTCCCGATTACATTGCCAATGAGTTTAGCACCTTAAAAAACATTCACTTTAAACACTTCTCCTCTTCTTTAATTGAAGCTTCTTTAGTTCAAGCAAAAAATGACAAAGCACTTTCATTGATAAACATTCATATTTTACCTTCTTCTTTTCAAGTAATAGTTATCAAAAATCAAAAACTGGAGTTGTACAACTCTTTCATTTATCAAAGTAGTGAAGATTTTATCTATTACCTTTTATTTGTCTTAGACCAGTTAAACATCAACAACGAAGAAGCGACTATAACGCTAACTGGTGAAGTAGAAAAAAATTCTGTTATTTATTCGATGCTTTTTAAATACATTAAAACCATCAACTTTGGGAATAGACCAGCCCATTTAAAGTTCAGTTACATTTTAGAAGAAATTCCTAAACATTTTCATTATTCGCTATTCAATCAGTTTTTATGCGAATAATTAGCGGAAAATACAAGGGTAAAACAATATCCGCTCCTAAAAACTTGCCCGTTAGACCAACAACCGATTTTGCGAAAGAAGGTTTATTTAACGTGTTGAATAATGAATTTGATTTTGAAGAAATTGAAGTGTTGGATTTGTTTAGTGGAACTGGAAATATTGCGTATGAGTTTGCATCGCGAGGTGCAAAAAAAGTGTTGTGTATCGATCAAAATTATTCGTGTGTGAGTTTTATTAAAAAAACAAGTGCAGCCTTAGATTTTAAGCAACTAACCGTTTTTAAAAATGATGTTTTTAAGTATTTAAAACAATACAAACAATCCTTTGATATTATTTTTGCCGACCCCCCTTATGATTTAAAAGAAATACCGCTACTTCCCGATTTAGTATTCAACAATCAGTTGCTCAACAAAAATGGTTGGCTCATTATAGAACATGATAAACGTACCGATTTATCTAAATTTCCTAACTTTTTGGTTCAACGTAAATATGGGAATGTTAACTTTAGCATCTTTCAAAACTAAAACCAATGAATAATTTATTGACGATACTTTATGTGACTAATCAACAATTAAGCACTCAATTTTATGAAGCTGTTTTGCAAATTAAACCCACTTTAAATGTTCCAGGCATGACCGAATTCACACTTTTTGAAAATTGCAAACTAGGTTTAATGCCCGAAGATGGTATTGCCAAAATTATTTCACCTCCTGCACCTCATCCAAAAACTGGCAGCCAAATACCACGTTGTGAAATTTATTTAAGAGTAATCAATCCTCAATTATACCTTGATAGAGCTATTGAAAATGGAGCTAAAAATATTAGTCCAACTCAACCAAGAGATTGGGGAGAAAAAGTAGGTTATGTGGCAGATTTGGATGGACATATTTTGGCTTTTGCAGAAAAATTATA
>CAYHWX010000191.1:0-5650 GCA_964360245.1 uncultured Vicingus sp. | reverse complement strand
TAGGTGTAGCTAACACGTTAAGCAACATAGGACTCATTTATGCCGAACGTGGAGAATACTCGAATAATTCTTCCCAAAAAGTAAAATTTTATGAAAATTCAATAGATTATCACACTCGTAGTTTAAATATTCAGGAAGAAATTGGGAACAAACAAGGTGTAGCAAGAGCTTTGATAAATATTGGAACCATGTATTTTGCTCAAAGTGAAACATCAAAAAATCATTCTCAAAAGGCAGCGATTTATTTAAAAGTGATCAACTACAATAAACGAGCATTAAAACTTGCTCAAGAAAGTGGTTTTGCCAGAGAAATTGAAAGTGCTGCACAATTGCTTTTTAAAAGTTATAAAGCCACAGCACAATATAAACTTGCTTTACAAATGCACGAATTGTATAGTATAACAAAAGATAGCATAGGAAGTAAAGAGAACGAAAATGAAGTAATCCGTCAAGAATTAAAATATAATTACGAAAAAAAAGCTGCCACAGATAGTATCGCCAATGTTAAAGAAAAAGAAATAAAAGATGCTGAGATAGCTAAACAGAAAGCTGAAATTAAAGCAAAACGTAATCAGCAGTATGGTTTGTTTGGAGGTTTAGCATTGATTCTTCTTTTTGCTGGAGTATTATATAACCGATTAAAAGTAACTCAAAAACAAAAAATAATTATAGAAAAACAGAAGGAGTTGGTGGAAGAAAAACAAAAAGAAATATTAGATAGCATTCACTACGCCAAACGCATACAAGATGCTTTATTAACTTCTCAAAAGTATATCGAACGAAATATTAACCGTTTGAAAAATAAAAAGGATTGAAAAAACTATTTTACATAACCTTTCTTCTCACCCTGAGCTTGTCGAATGGTCTTGCCCAAAACAACCCCACCATCGATTCCCTAAAACAAGTATTAAAAACAGCAAAGCACGATACCATCCGCATAAACACTTACAACAAACTTAGTTGGGAATACAAAAGCTCAAAACCCGACACTGCAATGTATTTTGCTAACTCAGCATTGAATCTTGCAATAAAAGCAGATTATAAAAATGGAATGGCAAATTCTTATAACAACATTGGCTTAATTCACGCAAACAAAGGCGATTACGACAAAGCAATAGCGTTTTATTTTAAAAGTTTAAAAATCGCCGAAGGTACCTTGAGCAAAGCCAAGGATCTATCCGAAAAACAAAGTGCCCAAAAAGGAATGGCAGCTTCTTATAACAACATTGGCAATATTCACTTGTACAAAGGCGATTACGACAACGCTATAGCTTTTTATTTGAAAAGTTTAAAAAAATTTGAAGAATTAAGAGATAAACAAGGAATGTCTGTTTCTTACAACAATATTGGTATTATTTACGATAACAAAGGCGATTACGACAAGGCAATAGCGTTTTATTTTAAAAGTTTAGATATTACTGAATACATCCTAAGCGAAGCAAAGGAACTCTCCGAAAAACAGAATGCACAAAAAGGAATGTCAAATTCTTTCGCCAACATTGGCATTATTTACGAAGAAAAAGGCGATTACGACAAGGCAATAGCGTTTTATTTTAAAAGTTTAAAAATAGATGAAGAATTGGGCAACAAAAACGGAATGTCAATTTCTTACGATAACATTGGTATTATTTATTATTACAAAGGCGATTACGACAAGGCAATAGCGTTTTATTTTAAAAGTTTGCAACTACGTGAAGAATTGGGCGACCAAAACGGAATGTCAACTTCTTACAACAACATTGGCAATTTATATCTAACGCAAAACAAACCCATAGAAGCAAAAAAGCAACAGTTGCAGGCATTAAATATTGCATTAGAAATAGGACATAAAGAGAGTATGTATTATGCTTACAGTTCCCTTGCCCAGTGCGATTCGGCTTTGGGCAACTTCAGGGGAGCTTACGAATACTATAAGTTGTACTCACAAGTGCACGATAGCGTATTTACCAAAGAAAGTAGTGATAAAATAGCTGAAATGGGAGCTAAATACGAAGCCGAAAAACGAGAGTTAACCATACAAAAACTCGAAAAAGAAAAACTATTACAAAATGAAACCCTTGCCCGCAAAGAAGCAGAAAGTAAAAAACAGCGAATACTACTGTTTTCGTTTTTGGCAGGGTTTTTAATAATATTGGTATTTTCGATATTTTTATACCAACTTTTTGTACAAAAGAAAATGGCAAACGTTTTACTAGAACAGCAAAAAGAAGCAATCTCTACCCAAAAAGATGAAATAGAAACACAACGAGATTTGGTAACCCAGCAAAAAGAAAAAATTGAAGAAAAACAAAAAGAAATTTTAGCTAGTATCCGTTATGCTAAACGAATACAGGATGCTTTATTAACTTCACAAAAGTATATCGAACGAAATATTAACCGTTTGAAAAATAAAAAGGATTGAAAAAACTATTTTACATAACCTTTCTTCTCACCCTGAGCTTGTCGAATGGTCTTGCCCAAAACAACCCCACCATCGATTCCCTAAAACAAGTATTAAAAACCGCCAAACACGATACCACCCGTATGGCGGTATATATTGCTTGGGGAGAAGAAATATACCTAAATAACCCCGACTCCGCAGTTTTATTGTGGCAAAAATCACAAGTGGTTGCCGAAAAACTGCTTATCACCAAGCCCAATATCGCTCTACTTAAAACTGTTAAAAAATATTTGGCAGTAGCCATCAACAACACCGGATGGGTTTACTATATTCAGGGTGATATCCCCAAGGCATTGAAACATTACGGCAAAAGCCTGCAACTAGAAAAAGAAATTGGTAATAAAGAAGGAATAGCAAACTCGTTAAACAACATTGGATTAGTTTACAAAAATCAAGGCGACATCCCCAATGCATTGGAATATTATGGTAAAAGCCTGCAACTAAAAGAAGAAATTGGAGATAAACAAGGAATAGCAACCTCGTTAAACAACATGGGAGGTATTTACTATGAACAGGGAGATATCCCCAATGCATTGGAATATTATGGTAAAAGTCTGCTACTAAAAGAAGAAATTGAAGACAAACAAGGAACAGCGTATTTGTTGAGCAATATAGGAGCTATTTACTATAATCATGGTGACCCTTCGGTAACATCTTCCAAAGAAGATGCACTTAGGGCAGGCATCCAAAAAGCATTAGAATATTACTGCAAAAGCATGCAACTACAAGAAGAAATTGGAGATAAACAAGGAATAGCATACTCGCTAAATAAGATAGGATTCATTTACCAAAATCAAGGTGATTTTTCGGTAACATCTTCCAAAGAAGATGCACTCAGGGCAGGCATCCAAAAAGCATTAGAATATTACTACAAAAGCATGCAACTACAAGAAGAAATTGGAGATAAACAAGGAACAGCAAACTCGTTGAACAACATAGGGAGTATTTATTTAGCACAACACCAACTAACAAAAGCCAAAAGTTATTACGAAAAATCGTATCAACTCAGCAAAGAATTGGGTTTTCCTAAAAATATTGAAAAGGCTGCAAACGGATTAAAAAAAACGTATGAACAACAAGGTAATTTTAAACAGGCTTATCACTACTTCCAAGAAGCAATACTGATGCGAGACAGCATACAAAGTGAAGAAAATTACAAAACAAGCGTACAACAACGAGCAAAGTACGAATACGAAAAAAAAGCGGCTACCGATAGTATTGCTAATGTAAAGGAAAAAGAAATAAAAAATTCAGAAATAGCACAACAGAAAGCCGAAATAAAAGCCAAGCGATTTCAGCAATATGGCTTAATAGGTGGATTAATTTTGGTGGTAATTTTTGCTGGTTTTGTTTACAATCGTTTAAAAGTAACACAGCAACAAAAACGCATTATCGAAGCACAAAAAACAGAAGTAGAACAGCAAAAACAGCTAGTAGAACAGCAAAAAGAAGTAGTGGAAGAAAAACAAAAAGAAATTTTAGACAGCATTCACTACGCCAAACGAATACAAGATGCTTTGTTAACTTCACAAAAATATATTGAACGAAATTTAAAACGGTTAAGAAAAAACGACTAATAACCAATGACCAATGACAATTTTTTAATAACCAATAACTTTTAACATTATAAACTCTAAACTTATTATATTTGAATAATTAAACTTGCAGCTATGGAAAATACAAACGACGACAAAAACTTTTTTATTCTTTACAAACCTAAAGATATTGTAAGTGGCGACTTTTACTATGCGTTGGCTCATCAGCCAAAAACCAAAAAAAACGAATTGTTTTACATCTGCACTGCCGATTGCACCGGACATGGTGTTCCTGGTGCTTTAATGAGCATGTTAGGAATTTCTAATTTAAATGAGTCGATTATTGAAAAAGACATTCATGAACCACACGAAATTTTAAACAATGTTCGAAAAGGTATTATCGAGTCGTTAGATTCGGAAGATAAAAGCGAAGAAAATAAAGATGGAATGGATTGCGTTTTGTGTGCTTTCGATTTTAAAAAATTAACGCTCGAATTTGCTGCTGCTAATAATCCATTGTGGATTTTTAGGAATGGTGAAATGCTGGAATATAAACCCGATAAAATGCCTGTCGGAAAATATAGAGATGAAGTTACTTCGTTTACCTTACAAAAAGTTAAATTACAAAAAGACGACATTGTGTATTCGTTTACCGATGGTTTTGCTGACCAATTTGGTGGCGAAAAAGGTAAAAAATTAAAATACAAACCATTTCAGGAAATTTTAATTAAAAATGCCAACCAACCGATGGAAGACCAAAAGAAAACGTTAGAAACTATCTTCGACAACTGGAAAGGCGATTTAGAACAAGTAGATGATGTGTTAGTTGTTGGGGTGAAAATTTAATAATTAGCTAATTAGCTAATGAGTTAATGCGTCCCGCTAGCTATCGGGAAGAAAATTACTTTAATATTTACCCCTTATTACTTACAAATTTGTAACTTTTTGAAAAAATTATTTTACATATTCTTTCTTGTTACCATTTGTTACCCTGAGTTTGCAAAAGGGGCCCAAACCAATCCCATCATCGATTCTCTAAAACAGGTGCTTAAAACTGCCAAGCACGATACGATTAAATTACAGCTATTAAGTCGGATGATTGAATCTGAATATAATGAAGAAGTATGGCCAAAGTATAATAAAGAAATGAAAAGTATTGCTGAAAAATTGCTTGCCACCCAACCAAAAGCAATGGTAGAAAAAATTGCTAAAAAATATTTAGCAGAAGCATTCAACAATATCGGGTTTATTTATGATAATCAAGGAGATATTTCCAAAGCGTTGGAAAACTATGGAAAAGGTCTCAAAATAAGAGAAGAAATTGGTGATAAGATGGGAATAGCAGTTTCTTTGAACAACATAGGATACATTTTCACCAACCAAGAAGACAACCCAAAGGCATTAGAATACTTTTTGAAAAGCCTTAAAATACAAGAAGAAATTGAACATAAAAAAGGAATAGCATTATCTTTAAATAACATAGGTTTTATTTATGATGAGCAGGGAGACACCTCAAAGGCATTGGAATATTACGATAAAAGCCTTAAAACAAGTGAAGAAATTGAGGATAAAAGTGGAATAGCAATATCTCTGGGCAATTTGGGGTTTCATTATAAAAAGCATGATAAGCTCCAAAAAGGATTAGAATTTTATAATAGAAGCTATAAAATATACG
>CAYHWX010000190.1:0-5673 GCA_964360245.1 uncultured Vicingus sp. | reverse complement strand
CAACAGAGCTTTACAAGAAGTTGACTCAACCATATCAAGAATTGATTTTTCCATTTCCTTAGGTTTAGAAAAACATTTGGGAAACACCAAAAGACTTGACCCTTATGTTGGGGGTGAAATCCTTATTGGCAGAATAGGAAATACAAAAATCAACTCCAATAAAGATATTACAGATGTCACTGGTACTCAGAAAGAACAACTTATTAAACAGCAAGATGGTGGTTTGTTTTTTGGATTAGGAGGTATTGCCGGTTTTGATTTTTTCTTAACTAAAAACCTAAGTTTAGGAGCTGAATTTGGCTACGCATTTACATATATGAAATCTGGCGGAGATTATAATTCAAGTTATGTTATTACTCCAGTTAGTGGTGACCAGATTTCTACTTTTGAAAATGGAAAAGACCAGTCTTCAGAAACTTCTTTGGGAGCAACACCAACAGGAGGTGTTATGCTCTCTTTTTTCTTTTAAATTTATCTGATAAGCGTTAACGTTCCTTTGTATATTTCTGAATCAACGTTGATGAGGTAGAAATAAGTTCCTTCAGAAGATTCTGTTCCTGAATTAGTTCTTCCATTCCAACCTTCATGGAGTTGATTGGTTTGATACAACAATTCTCCCCAACGGTTATAAATATCGATAGAAAGATTTTTTATTTTAGTTCCTGAAACAGTAAAGATATCGTTTTGCCCATCTCCATTTGGTGAAAATACGTTTGGAATAACTATTTCTGTAGGAATAAGAACACAGGAATCAACAATAATATAATTAGCTAAAAAAATAGAATCCTGTCCAAAGGCGTTAGTTACTGTTAAAGAAACATTAAAAGCACCAGTAGAATCATAACAAATGTTACTTGGATTTTGAGCATTTGAAGATGTTGGGTTTGCTCCATAAAAGTTCCAAAACCATGAAGTTGGTGTTCCTCCAGAACTAAGGTCTATGAAATTGATACAATCGTTGATACAAATAGTTGTGTTTGCCGTAGCATAGTTTGCAATTGGAGTTGCACATAAGTTTACATTAACTGAAACAGTATCTGTATTGATGCATCCATTTGCATCCGTTCCAGTTACCGTATAAGTTGTTGTAGTTGCTGGAGTTGTAGGAAAACCGTCAGTTATTCCATTGTCCCATAAATAATTAGAAGCTCCACTTCCTGTTAAAGTTACCGAATCTCCTAAACAAATTGTTGTACTTGTAACATTTGCTATCACTGTTGGCAATGCGTTTACAGTAATAAACGTAGAAATAAACAACGAATCCTGACCAAAAGCATTGGTAGCTACTAAAGCAACACCAAAACTACCAGTAGAATTATAACAAATAGTTGTTGGATTTTGTATGGTATCGTTGGTCGTTACTGCACCAAAGAAGTACCAAGTCCAACCAGAAGGAGTTCCAACAGATAAATCATTAAAATCGATGCAATCTCCAATACATATAGAACTATCACTTGCACTAAAGTTTACTATTGGAGGTAAACCGCAACTATTAACGAATATAGTTATGGTATCAGTATTTTCACAACCATTTCCATCTGTTCCATTTACTGTGTATAAAATAGTTGTTACAGGGGCAAAAACTACACCATCTGTTACCGAATTATCCCATGTATAACTTGTCGCTCCACTTCCTGTTAATGTAACAGAATCTCCTAAACAAATAGTAGTACTTGTTGCATTTGCTCCAACAGTTGGCAATGGATTTATCGTAATTGTCATTGTAGTTGTAGTAGCACACAATCCTGCTGTTGGAGTAAAGGTATAAGTGGTAGTTGTTGTATTGTTGATGGCTGGTGACCAAGTACCGTTTATTCCGTTGTTAGAAATTGTTGGTAAAGCTGCTAAAATTGCTCCACTACAAATTGGGTTAACTGCTGTAAATGTTGGTGTTACGTTTGGGTTGACAGTAATAGTAATGTTTGTAGTATCGGCACATTGTCCTGCTGTTGGAGTAAAAGTATAAGTTGTCGTTACTGTATTGTTGATGGCTGGCGACCAAGTACCGTTTATTCCGTTGTTAGAAGTTATTGGTAAAGCTGCTAAAAATGCTCCACTACAAATTGGGTTAACTGCTGTAAATGTTGGGGTAACATTCGGAACAACATAAACGGTAACAGGAACTCTAAAAGGAGCAGGGCAAACGCGAACATAATAGGTAGTCGTTGCCATTAATAAAGGAGTGGTAAAAGGATTTCCTGTAAATAAAAGTGTTCCACCAGTAGGAGAATCATACCATTCAAAAACAATTCCTATAGGAGTAGTTCCAATAATTGAAGCAGCAAGTGTGTTCGTACTATTTGTACAAATGGTATCATTGCTAACGACCACATCAAAAGCATCAATACTTTCGTTGGGCATTCCAACCCCACCGCTAGTTGCTCCATTTGGTGGAAAATTACTAACATAAGTACTATTAGTAGTGCCATTAATTCCTCCATTTGTATTTCTGGTTGGAGTACCAGAAGTGATAGCAATATAACCACCTCCGCCACCACCACCAGGTCCTTCAGCTTCTCCAATAGAAGCAAAAGCTCCAACTTTCATCACTTGGTCACCTCCTTTACCACCATTTGCATTGATAGTAATTCCAGCAACTATTCCTGTAGTTTTTATTAAAATCGTACCTCCTGCACCAGCACCTCCAGCAGCATCTTTACCTGTAACTTGACCAAAAGGTGCTGCTCCAGGTTGTTCACAGTTAAATCCATCTTGTCCATTAGCAGCAATAATTCCTGTTCCGTTTACATTACCATAAGTACTCAAAAAAATAATACCTGCACCATTTCCACCAGCACCAGGGTATGCTGTTTCTCCATCTCCAGCACCTCCAGCACCACCCATAAATAATTTTCCATTAGAATAATCTAAAGGTCTTCCGCCTAATCCTCCTACTTGTCTTCTTAAATCTCCTCCCCAAGCAGCATTTCCAGGAGCTTGAGTTAATTCATTCCCATTAGTACTTGCATGAGAATAGCCACCTCTTCCTCCGCCAGAGTTACTCACCCCAACTAAAGAGGGTATCTCTAACGCCCATGAAACATTATAGATTGGGTCAGAAACACCAGCACCATCCGTCCAATTTAATGGGTTTCCTGCGTTTGCACCTCCAGCACCTCCAGCATTATGACCATTTCCTCCTCCGCCACCATTTGCAGCAGCACCTCTGGTATATCTTCCAGCTAAAAATGTGCTATAAAATAGCTGATTTCCTACAATTCCTTCTCCTTTTTCTGCTCCTTCAAGTGGATCATTATCGGCATATCTTGTTCCTCCAAAAGTTGAAGATGCGTCTATCTGACCGCCTCTAAAACCTAAATTGGAAACATCTATATTCCCATTAACAGTTGTTGTTCCTGTTACTTCTATGGCTAAAATTCCACCTGTTAAACCATTCCAAGCGTCTGCGGTTAATATACCTCCAGCGTTAACTGTTAATGAAGAATATCTTGGAATTCGAACAATAACCACATTTCCTAAAGCAGTATAATCAAAATTAAGAGGACAATCTAAATTGATGGTTGTTGGATTAGGAACGCTTTCGACTTGTAGGAATTCATAATTGCCACAGTTATTATAATTCAGTATTTCTCCCCATGTGGAAACAAATTGATTTGCATTATTAATAGTTGCTCCTTGAACTTGTATCATCATTATTAAATCGCCTGGAGCAAGAACACTAGAAAAATTATTGTTTAATGATGAATTTGCAACTGTTATGGAAGTACTTCCTAAAGTAGCATTTGCAGTTAAAGTGGTATATGAATTTACTACTTCTGTTGCTGTTACTGTTTTAGCCCCATCTTTTCCTCGTTGAGCGAAAGAACTATTTACTATGAATAATAAAACATTAATTATTATTAGCGATTTTCTCATATTTACTTTGACTAGATTTGATAAGGAAAGGTTGCATTTGTTTTCCTTAAAAAAGGAGATAAAAATAGAATTTTTTTAGGAAATAACCCCATTTATTTAGCGAACGGTTAAATTGAAGTCTAAAAATGAAGTAGTTGCTCAATAAAAAAAACTATTGAGATGTCAGGATTTACTAATTTTCTCAATAGTGTTTAAATAATTGATGGCATTTGGACCTTCATTAAACAACAAATCTAGGATGCTTAAATTAGGAGCAAATTCGTTTCTATCACCAAAAACCTGAATGTAATTTTTGAAGGCAAGAAGAGTTTGTTTTTTTGGAGAAAAAGAAGTTCTATAATCATTAGTAACAGTTTTACAATCAGCATATTCTATTGTCTTATTTACAGTAACACTTAATCCTAATAATTTAATTATTTTTTGCTCTAACTGCTCGTTAATATCAACTAAAAAAGTTGGTTTTTTTTCATGATAAAAGGAAAAAAAATGGTCTTCATAAAACTCAAAGTAGGGAGAACTTCGATAAGCAGCTTCAAAAGATTTCCAATGAATTTTTTGCCAATTTTCATCGTAAGAAATTTTTATATCTTTTATTGTTTTTTGTTTTTTAACAGTTATTAAAGGGATGGACAACTTTTGTACTCCATTTGGACTTAAAATATAACAACGATTACGATAAGTTTGCTTCACAAAGTGCTCATGAATGTCTTGATAAATAACACGGTTTTGAAGCAGCTGATAATAATAGGAGATTGGTGCTAAATAATAACTCGAAAAGAGATTCTTGATATCCATTTTAATTCAATCTGACGTAAAAATACATTTTTTTACGCTCAACAAAATAGGATTATAAAACCTGTTCATTAAATTTTAAAAAAAATGATATCATTCATAATTCTAAATTTCGATATTTGTAACACGAATAAAATTAAAGTGAATGATTAAAAAATTATTAAAAGTATTTCTGGTATTTATTTTCCCGCTCACGATTGGTGCTCAAAATGAAAATGATGATAAATTAATGTTGTCAGGAGTTGTTTCTGATTATTTTAGTGAGGATGCGATGGCTGGAGTGAGCATTAAGTTAACTATTAATGGACAGTATGCCAATAATGTGGTAAGTGATGGAAAAGGTAAATATGAGATTTTTTTAGATTTTGAAAAAGAGTACATGGTACTTTATGAAAAAGCAGGGTTTGTCTCTAAAAAAATTATTGTTAACACCAAAGAAGTGCCACCAGACAATAGAACCAAGTTAGCAGATTTGTATGTTGAGATGACTTTATTTAAAAGTGAAAAAGACTTAGAGGTTGGTTTTTTAGATAATCCTATTGGCAAAGCTCAATATATGTCTCAAAAAAATACAATTGATTGGAATATGGGATATACAGCACCAATTGCTCAAAAATTGAGTGCGGTCTTAACAGCTTATCAACAGCAAAAAAAGGCAAAAGAGGAAGCAGAAAAATTAATGAAGAAACAATATGCTGAAGCCATGAAAGAAGGAGATAATGCTTTCTTTAAAAAAGACATGGAAAATGCGAAGATATTTTATCAAAAAGCCACTAGCCTTGATCCAACTCAAGTAGATCCAAAAAATAGATTAGAGCTAATAGATACTGCAATTAAGAAACAGGCAGAAGCAGAAAGATTAAAAAAAGAAGAAGCGGAAAGAGCAGCTGCCGAGGCGAAAGCTAAAGCAGAAGCCGAAGCTGCAGCGAAAAAACAAGAAGAGGAAAGACTAGCCAAAGAAAAAGCAGAAGCAGAACAAAAAGCAGCAGCATTAGCAGAAGCAAA
>CAYHWX010000189.1:0-5674 GCA_964360245.1 uncultured Vicingus sp. | reverse complement strand
ATTATTCCGTCGAGAGATTGGTAACTCAAAGAACAGGGTTTTTCAACGGTCTCAAGTTACTGACGGAATGCTTTTTCCGAATAGATAAGGTAAATCAGATAAATTTTAAACAGGAGGTTTGCTAATGCGAAAAATAATTTTTGTGAGTCTAATTTGTTTAATGAGTACAGTGGTTTGGTTCAATTCTGCTCAAGGGGAGACTTTGCCAGAGTCTATAAAAGAGATGGTGCTTAAAGATATAGGATTTTATAATCCTATAGAAAAAACCTTTATTTCTTTACTTTTTGTTTCTACGCCTACGTTCCACTCTTCTTATATACAACAAGATGCAGAGATGGCAGGAATAGGAGCTAAAACTGGATTATGGAGAGACAAATTCTTTATTCCTAACGGATATTTGAGTAAATCTTTTCAGACAAGCTCCGACCGGGGAGAACTTAATTGGATTGAATATAGCCAGGGAGTAGAAGATCTTATTGCAACAGAAAAACTCCGGCCCTATTTAAGAAAGCGGCAAGATGAAATAATCGTTGTTACTTTGGCAAAGCGTGTTCTGAAGTCTATTGATTATGTGAACAAATGGAAGTTAAATGGTCTTGATACATGGTCTTTTACCTTTACTTATTTTATGGAATCAGTTCTGCCTGATTTACCCCGATTCGGCCCATTTACCGGTAAAGGAACAGCCATGTTCAATCCAGCAACAGGAAAGTTTGTTACCGTATTTGAAAAAGATGTAGGTCGTCAGTACGGTTCTTCTTCTTTCTTGGGTTGGGATGATGTAACATATACTGCATGGTTAGAAAAGCAAACCGTTCCCTCAACCTTACCTACAAAACCCGCTAAACCCCCTGGCCAAATACTTGCCCCTACTAAGACTGCGCCTGAAAAAATAACAATAGATTCACTAACCGAAAACCTTCCTTACGGAGAGTATAATGCTGGAGAATTTCAGGCAATAGAAAAAACTTATAACGTTACTTTTGATGATGCCTGGGCCGCTGTAAATAAAGTTCTTCCAGAACATGGAGAGAAAATCGTTACCTCAGATCGTAATAAAGGAATTCTTATTGGACAAGGAAAAAGTACAATCTACGACCATTTTTGGACAGCTGCAATAATTGAAAAAATCACAGAATATTCAGTCAAAATTACAATTAAAAACATTGCCTATAGAGGAAACACGGTAGATTCGTATAGCTACATAACTCATAAAAATATTGAGAAAGAACTTAAATCAAAAGTAAAACAGCCCCCTTATTTTGTAACTATTGAAGCGAAAGAATATAAAGTCAGCGGTGATATTTTTACAGGAAAAAAAGAGGGCCGAGTTTTTAGAGACGAAAAGGGGGCTGTAGTAAGAGACCCTGTGTTGGCTAAGAAAATTGCTCAGGCAGCCTGGGTTTATGAGAATATTGTAAAGGCACCGGGATTGCCAGGTTCAAAAAGAGTCTCAGTAATTCTTGAGACGCATAAACGCTTGCGTCAGTATGAGCTCGCTCAAGGTATCCTTGCCAGAGCCTCTGTGCAGATTCTTGCAGCTACGATAAGTGGTGGAGCAACCCTTACTTATACGGTTCCTGCTGGTCTTACCTGGCGGGTAGTCCGTGAGCAGTTCTTTAATTTGAAAGGTCTTTTGTCTTTAACAGGGCGGCATGGATTAGAAGAAGCCTTAAGTAAGTATTCGCAAATAGAAAACCCTATTGCAAATTTGAAACCAAACAGTATTGACGAGGTTACTGCGGCTGAAATCAGAAGATTGTATGAACCTACTAATGGACTTGAGCTTTCTTGTGGAGCGCTTCTTACAAGCTTGATGCCTAAGAAGGGCCGACAGCTCTTAGAAAAGGCATTGAAAGATATAGGGGATGAATTGGTAAGGACATTGCCTCTTTCAGATGAAGTATTAACTACTCGAGATATGCTTGACCTTCAGGGAAAAATGGACGATGCGCTTAAGACAGACCCTGCTCTCAAAGAATATTATGAGAAACTTGACTTGGCAAAAAGATTAACAGAAGCAAATGAACAGGTGATCATTGCTTGGGCTGAGCAGGCGGTGGGGTATAAAGAATAAGGAATAAGGATGGTTTGATTCATGAGGTAGTTATGCCGGTCGGTCCAACAGAACACTACAAATTAATACTCCAACAACATAACCATGCGGCGGATTTCCGTCTCAAGATCCTCTATGGTTGGGGCTTGAGTTACGCTGGGTTGGCTATAACATTTAATTGGGTATACGAAGAAGCACAAGAATTCAGTTGGATTGTGCCTGCGGTTGGAATCGCTATCACCTGGCTGATATGGTATTTTGATGCGGGTAACCGTCATGGCCTTATAAGCTGGAGAAACATAGGTAGGAAATTTGAAGTAAAAAACCATGTACCAGAAAACCAAAGATATTTTAAAGAACTTACCGAAGGTGGTCTCGGTTTCTCAGGAGACACGGGAACATTTGGTATAGATAACCGAGGGAATTTACTCTCTCCTTGGGTAGACCACGGTAACTTGATTGATACAGCCTCGGTAGTAATTATTAGTTTGCTTGCTGTGCTAACTATTAATCTCGTGTGGACTTACGGTGCTTTTTCAGGGAAGCAAGACGGTCCAACATTAGAAATTTTAGCTAAGGACCCGAAGGTGCATATTACTCTACTTGTTTGGATAACTGTCTGGCTCTGTTGGAAAAAATGGAGTAGTATACAACTGAAGACACAAAAGGCTTGGGACTGGTTTTTCTATGTAATTGGAATAATTCCTGTAGCAGGATGGGTTTATTTTTTGGTGGTTATCGGAAGCTTTCCACTGGCGCAGAGCGTATCGGCCGCCAGTGTTAGCGGCGTAATTGTTTCACTAAATTTGATTCTAACAATTTGGCTTTATGTAAATAGACCTCATTATGTAGACGGAAGGAAAGTAGCCCGGAAAAGATATGGAAAACCGTGTAGAGACAGAAGAAGATATTAAAGCTTCGCTACTTTGCACCTTCGTCTAAATTGGCTAACGTCAACTTCAGCAAACACTGATACCGTTAACCCACCGTCGCAAAAGTAGGTCGTTTAGGACATTTAGATGTGGCGACAGCGTTGATATATTATGTGGATGTGTTTCCGGAAGATTTAGAAGAAGCCGCAGAGATGTTTGAATACATTTTCTATGCATATGGTTAAGAATCAGGATAACAACTATACGTGTAGGATAATTACTTTAAATTGCGGTGGAGAGAAAGATAAAGTATGAATCTCTAACAATTCAATTCACGGGACGGGCTATGGCCCGTCCGTTATTTCAGCCGTTAGCCCAATTGACGAATAAATTATGAAAAACCCAAACGAAGAATACAAGATAGAAAAAGTTCTAGTCTTTTGGCAATATCACTGAGAAAGTTTTTTAATTTCTTGGTTTTTTCAGGTGTAATGTTCATACTCTATAGTGTTATTGTTAACGGGTTTACATTACTTGGAATTTCTGGAGGATTATTCAGGATTCAGAAGAGGACTGTTGAATAGTATTTTACTCATTAGAGCTATGCAACCATATCAGGGTGAATAAAATGGTTAATTTTACTCCAGCACAAACATTTAATTACGCTAAGAATGAACACATCAATTATGAAATTCATGGAAACGGACCAGTTCATATTTTGTTTCTTCATGGCTTTGCTGCGTCTCTCAATACTTGGCATGATATTTTGCCGTTTTTCGATAAAGGTAAATTCACATTGTATTTAATAGATTTAATTGGTGCGGGCTTTTCTTCAAAACCACTTGATTCTGATTATTCTATAAAAGGCAACGCTAAAGTTATTCAACGATTTACCAAAGAAAAAAATATAAAGAATTATTTCCTTGTTGGGCATTCGTTTGGCAGTGGCGTTGCGCTTATTACCGCCTTAGACCTTTTGGATTCCAATGATTTCAAACCACGCGCTCTTGTTCTTATTGATGCCGCTGTGTATAAAACTGAACTTCCATTTTTTGTGAAATATCTTAGACTTCCTATTTTAAACAGACTTTTTTTAAGCTTAACCAGTGCTGAATATAAAAGCAAGTACACTCTTAAACGTCTTTATTATGACCAGTCCAAAATAACAAATCAGATAGTAGACCGCTATGCATTTTTTATGACTCAAAAAGACTACGATTATGCACTGATAGAAACCGCTCATCAAATTATCCCTAATGAATTTTCTTTTTACACTAATAAATATTCATCTTTACATATTCCTGTTCTGATTATTTGGGGTGAGCAAGATTCTGCTCTGCCTCTAAGCAGCGGACAACGACTACATAGTGAACTCCCAAATTCTCGGTTAGAAGTTATTTCTGGTTGCGGTCATAATCCCCAAGAAGAGTTACCCGAAAAGACTTTTACATTGATAATGTTATTTATCCGTTCTATTGAAGGAAATAAACCATGATGTTTATTGAACTTTATGTGCCAGTTTTTTTGAGCTTAATATTCATACTTCTTTCTATCCGTCTCAAATTTTCCGAGAAGGTATTATTTCGCATTAAAACCCCATTTTTAGAAACGGAGCATCAAGTAACAAATTCTCTTACTGGTCGAGTTTTATTAATAGGGTCAGCACTAATTTGTCTTTCTTATTATCTTTTTGTGGATTTTTCTAATTTTTTCCCGCAACATCTTGAGATGGAGGTATTTTATGACCAAGCTGGTTTAAAAAAAAGCTTAGAAGTATTCACTCCTGACGAGCTAACGGCAATTGGTTATCATACAGAAAATGAGCAATATTGCTCTCGCTACTATACTGCTCTAGATTTAAAACTAAAAGAAATACTTCCATATAATGAATTTTTTTCTTTAAAAGGTGGACAGGTACATAGCAATGGAGAAACATCTTTCAAGGTAACAAAATTATCAGGTATTCATAGCTATCACATTTTAGAATCAAAAGGACAATTACTACATATAGTAGAAAGACCACAACAAAAAGAAATCAAATTTAAGAGTTTTTTTGAAAAATTACCATCTGCAAGTGATTATTTGCGGCCTGCCTTTAGCGACATTGTTATCCGAAGAGCCATTATTCTAAGCCCTCGCTTCAAGCAAATATTGGCAGAACATAATCGCTCAGATGGGGCACTTTTTGACCATACATTAATGGGGATAACTAAAGTTTATTTATTTCCTTTGCCAAAATTTAGCAATACCGTAAACTTCTGTGAATTTGATGATATTGGTTCAGTGCCAATTAGTTATACAGTTTATCAATAATGCTCTAACAAACCGCTCCTGCGGATTTCGTTTCACTGCGCCGCACAGTTCAGGCGTCACCCCAACATCGCAAAAGTAAGTCTTTTGTAACGTTGGTAGGGGGATTGAACACGGAAGGGGGGGGAAGTGGTGGACTTTTGCGACGTTCGAAGGGAATGCACGAGATGCTTGATCTGCTCATCGCTGAATTTTTTATAGATTTGCTTAGCCATACTCGTAACATCCTTTTTCTTACAAGTATGGTATATGGAGTATTCACTTTTAATTTTTAAATGACATAGATTTACAACACCTTTACAACACAGTTTTACAAAAAGCTTGACAAACCATTATTATAGTGTATACTTACATAATAATTTAGTTTTTTAGAAAAGCAATCAGTCCTATTTGAAAAACAAAGGGGCTGGTGTTTCTGAGGAAACTCTCAGGAATG
>CAYHWX010000188.1:0-5748 GCA_964360245.1 uncultured Vicingus sp. | reverse complement strand
TGAAAATGTTGCAGGAGCTTTTCCACCACCATCAACCCCGACATAAGAAATATGCGTTTCAAGAGGCGTTGTAACAATAACAGGGACGCATTTTTCTTTCACCGAGCGTGTCAGTGTTTGATAGGTGGTGCTCATTTCAGGGATTTCATAATCGGCAACTTCCGAAATAATGAATTCACCTTTTGTAAAATAATTATCAGAAATTAACAAGGCCGGCACATTGCTTAACTCAACCTCAAATGTTTCGACCACTCCAGCTTCGAAATGCCGATACACCACCTTCGCAGCAATCACCTCATAATTTTGCGTTTCATAATTGTAGAAATAAAAATTAAGCTTCAAGTCTTTGATCGTTCGATAGTGCCCGTTGGCTTTGAGCTTCACGGTGTTCTCTAATGCGACTTTAAGACCACTGATTTCAAAATCAGGTGAATCAAAGTACCGCTTATACTTTAAGACCTGCTCAGAATAAAAGGCCGGGTCCACATCTGGGTACTTAACCCAAGTGAGATCGTGCGCGTCTATTTCTCCAAAGCTGTGTGCGGAAAACCGGCCAACCGATGCCGCTGCCCGGACAGCGTTGTCACGAGCAAAAAGTTCGCCCACGCGATACTTAAAATTGGGATTGTTTCTCCCAATTTTAGTATCAATCGAAATTTTAGTTATTTCACCTGTGGTAATATTTTTGGCATCGGCCGTGATCTTGTAGTTTTGCAGAAAATTAATCGCGAGTTCGGGAACGTCGGCAACCAATGCGTTTCGGCCAAAGGATAATTCATCGGCATTTTTGACAAAATCACCGTCCGAATCGGTATTTGGGTCAAGGCCAGCCTGAAGAACAATACGATTCCCGTCAGCGCCGCTTGTTTTGCCATTCTCGTTTGATTTAATAGAACACGCCGTAAGAACGAAAAGTATAGAGATAATAAAGAATTTCATATTGCTCCTCTGAAATAATGGTCAATGATGTACAAGCAGTTCACGCAATGAGCATAAGTTTTCAAATGCTCAAGGCCTTTTTCCCCACAGCGAGGACAAAACGCGAATCGAATTCTGCGTCCATAATCCTCCCAATAAATTTTAAAATTTCGATGAGGCATCAGTCCCCCTTAACGAAAGCAAAATTATTTCTGCCCTCATTAAGGGGAAACTGGATACCGGGGGGGCTACCCTGCGTTCAACTGTTGATTATTGTTAGTTTCGGGCAAAGACAATTTTTCACACTCAATATTCCTTTTGAGTTTCGCCAAGGCCCTTCTTTTGAATTTCTGAATCGCACATCGTGAAACGCCTAGATATTTTGCGATCTCTTTTTCACTCTTTCCTTGCCAATAAATCATCTCAATCACGATTTTTTGCTTTGGAGTCAGTAACGCGAGTAATTCATCAAAACAAATTGTTGTGTAGTTACATTCGCTACTACTTGAAAGTGAAAAGATGGACTCAGTCATTTTGCCGGCCAATTCATCATAGACCGCAGATTTGAGCTGAGATTCCTTGAGTGGACATTCAAACCATGAAAGATATTCTTCCCAAATCTTTTGATCCCAACGTCTTGAGACAAATTGAAGCTGTTCATCACTAAGTGGAAGGCCATTTAGATCAAGCCAAGGTTTACGCAATTGTGTATGCATACGGATGCTCCTTTTAAAATTCTCTCGATGATTGGCCAAGGATAGAATCGTGAAATTACGTTTCATTGATTTCCGCTAATATATTTTTTTGAATTTCAACATTAGAACACCATCTTCCTTCGTGAAAACGAATCGTCAGACTTCCAGATTCGATGTCGAAAAGTTCTGAGATCGTGTCCATGGCAAGACATAGACGTATCTTTTTACACATCTCCTCCTTGGCCAAGTTATTATTTCCTAAGATTATTAGGTGTGACTTTTCCATTAATTACCTCCAGTTAGAAACGATCATGAAATCTTTTTTCGATTGCAGAAATCGGCCTGATTTCTTTTTCTGAATTTTGACTTTGCTTTTTGACTTGAGTACTACAGGCCGCTACTGAAATAAGACATGCAGTGATCAGCATCTTTTTCAAGATGCTGAAACAATGGCTTATGCCCGTTTCAAGTTTCCCCTGTTCTTCTGGAGTGATCGCAAACTTTTTCATACTGACTCCTTTTTTTCATAGGAGTAGTAAAATACTTGCCACACTAATAAATGATTATTAGGATGTGGCCCAAGAGTATTTACTACTCGATGTTTGGGCCTAAGACATAAGTTTGCCGACTGCGTGTCTTAGGCCTTTTTTATTTGCAACGTTCAGTGCAGAGTTGATGTACCAGAAATATTTTCACAGTTTCAATAGAAAATTGCTCAGGCTTTCACGAACTCTCGTGAAAATTGAACGCAAAAATCTTTAAGTGTTTGAAATTATATTTTTTGTTTTCACGAGGTCTCGTGAAAATGAGAAAAAGGCCATCGTGGAGAAAACTTACGCCATTATTTAATCAACGCAAACTTCAAATTTTCCTTTTGAAGAGTATCAAGGATAACTTTTTCCAACTGTGAAACTGTAATTCCTGTGAGCCATTCATTTTTTTTGCCCGTATTACCGCGAACTCTATAGGGATCAAGGTTTTTGAGAATGAGTTTTTCTGCAAGGTCTATCTCGTCCATGGCGATGAATGGGCGAAAATTTACATTTGCTTCACCAAAGGTTTTAAAATAGTTCTTTTTACGGAGATCAAAATCTTTGGCCTTACCAAATTTAAGATTGCTCTTATTTACCTTTATCGCTTTCTCGGCCAATCGGGGATCATGTGCGTTGACCGAGATAGGGACTTCATTCGTTAGGGTGACAATGTAAAGGCCGATATTGTTATGTTTCATGAAATGGCACCCTACGAGTTTCTAACGTCCAAAATTATTCCATGGTCAGAGTAGTCTACATAAATTTGCGCGATCTAGAAAACGCCGACTGTTACATCGAATATTTGAGTGCAAAAAAACACAAACATGCCCTAGCATGCTTTATAATTTTCTGTGGTGCCCCCCCGGATACTCTTGCCACGAGAAGGTTTTGAGTGGAAGGAAACTAAACTTGCGCATGTAAATACCTTGGTCTGCAATTTTTTCTCAGTACTCGTGCTTTCCATTAAGATTTAAAAGCCACTGATGGCTATGGGCAATAGTAATATGCAGTTCAAATTCTTTAAAATAAAACCGCTGGTCGTAAGGGGCAGGACCGTAAATATATTCAAAATCTTCCTCTGGAGGCAAGCTTTCGCTACGCGGATGGCCTATTGTGTAATATTTTGATTTTTCTCGTATGACGCTCAGGAGCGTATCTGGAATTTTTTCTTCGCTTAGTCCCAACCGAAAGTTGTTAAATATTTCTTGGAAATTTAGTTGGCATATTTTTGAAGAGAGTATGCTTTGAGGAAACGGGAGGCTTGGATCATTTAGCTTATATTCAACCTTCACACAATCGTTGGATATTTCGACTGTAATGTATAAGTGTTTACTATCTAGGCCGCCTAGATTAAAAGAATGATGAAAGGGTAAATCGTGTTCTAGCGTAAGACTTGTGTTCGTATCCCCTGTGTCAAGACTGATCTGAATTTTTTTGTCGTGATATAAGCTATGCTCTTCAATGTTCACGTATAGGGCCTCTATTGAACCAGCCTTGCATAGGTGCCCGAGCCGGCCATCGAAACATGATTGTCCTGCTTTGGCCTCAGTCAAATCAAATTTCTTCATTAATTGTTTTGTAGGAAAGTAGACACTGATGCCTTTGCGATATTTAAATTGTCTCTTCAGTTTTTTTTCGAGAAAATTAACTTTGAGAAATAAAAAATATAATGCATAACAAACAGCGAAGAAAACTATAGCAATAATCCATTCCATGTAAAGAACCTATCAAATATGTGATTTACCGGGAGCGCACTATCTTTTACCCGTTTTATTCAATCCCATCTCTCGTTTTCTGAGCAGAAAGCCCCCGCACTGCTAAGACCTCTTCACTATCTTCACGAAGCTCAATATCAAGTTTCATTCTCGTATTTTCACCCAGGAATTTACTAGATGCCCCGATCATAACGGGAAAAATCCTTCTAAGGTCTTCACTACTACCAATGCTAGAAATTCCCATTCTCCAAATCTGTTTTTCCTTCTTTGTAGCACGATAGGTCTTCATATCGTACGCAATCAACGAAACATGCCGTGCAAACGTCACTCTCGATTCCGTGTTCACGCGATTGCCGACCACGCCATAATTTGTGTGATATGTGGTGTGGGATGAGTAGGAACTGCCTGTAACTGAACCGCTGGTCGTGGCTGATGAAACTCCAGTAGCGCCCCATATGGGCGTCGAATAAGTATAAGTCGTTTCCTTGGGGTCGCTAATGCCATATCCCAAAAAAATTACTACATCTGCTGAATCCAACGATTGCACTTTCGTGTAGCCTTTTATAGCAAGCCCCCTATCAACATAATTTGAAAATTCTTTAAATTGAAGGTCCTCTGTACTTATCTTTTCCATGCCGGAAGAAATAACGTAGGTTTTCGTTGTGATGATTTCATCATTCGTAATACAATCAATGGTAATAATAAATTTCTCTCCATGACCTACCGCTTGGCCATTGTTTTTTCCGAAGAAGCCGCCCTCCGTTGATAGCGACTTAAATAAGGCGCAACTTAAAATAGAGGATGAGGTTATAATCACAAGAATAATATGCATAATTTTCACATGTCACTCCTTCAGATGCCATTGAATCAATTCATTCTAATCGGTATTTATTTTTCTCGGGAATATAATTTTTCGGAGATCAAAATGTCTTTTCGGAAACATACTTATTCCCCAATAAGTTGAAGGTTTGTATCAGATAAATCACACGCGAGACTTTGAAACGGTTGCCATTGCCGTGTGGTGAGCATCTGGGAATCGCGCCCTAAACTCCCTCATCTTTCACGAACTTCTCGTGAAAATCCACTCCATGAATACAATTACAGCCAGTTACAATCCCAGATTTCACGAACTCTCGTGAAATATTACACAGGGAATTGACGCAGATGCGAAAAACTGGTTTACAGGGGACCTTAATTTAACGGGTTGGTTTTCCTTGATGAACATTGCGTCTGAAACATTAATCGAGGCCATGCAGAAAGTGATTCTCACTTATGAGGTCCAAAAGGGCCAAGTGGATGACACTTCCATGCAAGAGGTGGCCGATGCGGCCAACGCCAGCTACACCACAATTCGAGAGATCAAAAAAGGTGTCTTAAAATATCTGAGCGTCAAGAAGGCCTTAGAGATGTCGTCGCGGTTGCTGGGCCTGAAAACACTCGATCAATTGCTGCATTTTGCTGAAATTCCCAATGCTGGTGCCGGACAAGAATATAGCGACCGATTTTCTCACTTGTTTGACTATTCAGTTATGCCAAAGGCCTATGCTGAACTGATCACCGATAAAGATTATGCGCGCATTTTGTGGGCCGCTTTTGGTAATACCAATATTACCCGTAAAGAAGTCGGCCAGCGCTGGGGAAGTGAGGGTGAAGAAAAACTCAATGAACTCCTCAGATTGGGATTCGTGATAGAGGTGGATGGTATAATTAAAGGTGTCGCTGAAAAGGCCAGTTGCGGAAGCGGAAGTCTCGATGCCGCCCACAAACAGCTTGGTATCGGCCACAGTTTGTATAAAAAGGCCCATGCCCAAAAGCAGGAAAACTGGCTCAGTTTCCAAACCAATAGTGTTAATGATGTTTTTATTGCGGAATTTCGAGAGGAATTGC
>CAYHWX010000187.1:0-5867 GCA_964360245.1 uncultured Vicingus sp. | reverse complement strand
ATTTTCAAAAAGGGGGGCAGCGGAATCACTAATCAAGGTGTGACCCCTTGTTCTCTATCATCTCATCTCATCTGCTAAAAGGAGGGTATAACATGTCCAAAAAAACAAAGGTTATGTTTTTACTGGTTTTGATAATAATTTCGTATTATTTAATTTGTTTTCCATGTCACGCGAGGGATATAACGGTTCCTCTAAACGTACCCTTTTTTAGTCAGCGAGATTCAAAATGGGGATGCGATCAATTAGGTAGTTGTACTGATTTTTCTAAATGTAATACTGAAATTATTAATTATACTACAATATACAGCTATGGATGCTTTCTTACTTCAAAAGCAATGTTGTTTAATTACTACCAATCAAATTATACTAGTCCTGGGGATATCAATATTTGTTTAAAAAATAATAATGGATATTCGAAAGGTTGCTTAATGAATTGGAATAATGCATGTGTCCCATCGGGTGTTTCGTACATTACTTCCTATTCTGGCGATGTAAGCTCTTTAAGTTCCATTATTGATTCTGAATTATCTTCTGGTTACCCTGTTTTGGCAGACGTTAGATTTAACACAACCGATTGTAATAATAAATCTAAACAACATATGGTTGTAATAGTGGCCAAAAGTGGATCGACTTACGCAATAAAAGATCCGTGGGATACAAGCGAGACCAACAGAACTTTAGACAACGGTGCATTAGGGCAGTACAAGTTGTGTAAAATTCAAATATATCATGGACCTGTAACAAATATCTCTATAGTATTTGGGACAAATAGGGATGGCAATGAAGAAATATATTCTATGAGTATAGATGGAAGTAATCAAACGAATTTAACTAATAATCCATCTGCCGAAGATGGTACACCTTCCTTTTCTCCCGATCAAAAATACATTGTTTTTGGTTCTGAGCGTGATGGAAATTGGGATATATATAAAATGAACTCTGATGGATCTGATCAGATAAACATAACTAATAATAGTGCAGACGATGGTTGGCCAACATGGTCACCTAATGGTGATAAAATTATGTTTCTCTCAGATAGAGTTTTAGGACAGGAGAAATATCAGATACATCTGATGGATACAGACGGTCAGAACGTAGAGCGAATTGCAGAAGATTATATTGTTGATCATGCTGCTTGGTCTCCAGACGCTAAGTCAATCGTTTTTGCTTCAGATGAAGATGGTGACAGAGAAATTTATATTCTAAACTTAGAAACAAAACAAATTATTCAACTTACGAATAATAGTGACTATGATGATTATCCAGCCTGGTCTCCAGATGGTAAGTATATTGTGTTTGCATCAGACAGAAAATCACATAATTCAAATATATTAGATCTTTTTATAACCGATGTATCAGGAAAGGGAAAAGGAACAGAAGAACTAATTATTAGTAAAGTTGATGAGCGTTACCCAGCATGGGTACCTGATGGAAGATTAGTATTAACACAAGGTAAGGAGTATGACTCTAAAGAGAAGATAAGAGAAATAGTTATTTCTAAGTCTATTATAATATTTGGAAAGAAAGTTAGTTGGAGAAATTTAGAAAGATTGACATGGAATAAAGCTGTAGATAATCATCCTATGCTTATCACTCCACTTAGGTCTTCTTTTCCCGATCTTACATCATCGGCTATTATTGCCGGCAGTTACACATCGGGGCAAACCGGAGTTCAAATACCACTAACTGTTTACAGAAGTGGCGGCAATTTAACCCAAGGGTCATATGTCCATGCCAAGCTATACTGGTCAACGAACTCGACATGGGATACAGGAGATAGCGTATTGTGGTCCAGCAATGATTCGAAACCTGATTTCCCCAACAGTGAATTAAATTCCAATGGTTCAAAGACGGTTACTGCCACTATTGATATTCCGTCTGTTTCTGAGGGGACATATTACATCATCTCCTATGCTGATGCCCCGACATCCTCGTATCCAAAGGGTTATTATAGCGAAAGCAATGAGGACAACAATACGAGCGCATATGCAGTGTCAATCTCTGACGACAACGCCCCCCCCATTGCTGGCTTCACCATGAGCGCCCAGGGAAAGACTGCTTATGAGAACGAGACCCTGAGTCTTACGGTGGCACAAGGTCAGACGGTGAGTGTCTCCTTTTCTGCGGCCCGAAGCTATGACACTGACGGCTCCATCGCTTCCTACAAGTGGTATATCAACGGCACTGTCGTCAGTACCAGCAGGGACTTCAGCTACAGTCTCGGAGCGGGAACCCATCAGATTTACCTGGAGGTTTTGGATAACCTCGGAGCCCAGGGGTCAGTAGGTGCCTCCATTATTGTTAGCACTACCAATCAACCCCCAAAGGCGCTTTTCTCTATGAGCGCCCAGGGAAAGACTGCTTATGAGAACGAGACCCTGAGTCTTACGGTGGCACAAGGTCAGACGGTGAGTGTCTCCTTTTCTGCGGCCCGAAGCTATGACACTGACGGCTCCATCGCTTCCTACAAGTGGTATATCAACGGCACTGTCGTCAGTACCAGCAGGGACTTCAGCTACAGTCTCGGAGCGGGAACCCACCAGATTTACCTCGAGGTCTTGGATAACCTCGGAGCCCAGGGGTCAGTGGGCGCCTCCATTATCATTACCACTTCAAGTATTACGGTTAGCTATCAAGGCCACTTCGCAAACACGGGCTGGGGAAGTTGGGTGAGCAACGGTGCAACATGCGGGACGGCTGGCGGCAACCAAATGGAGGCAATCAAAATTATAACAAGCAACTATGGAATACAGTATAGGGCTCACGTTGCTTATGATGGTTGGTTGCCCTGGGTCTCAAATGGTGCAATAGCGGGAACTATAGGGCAGGGCAAGGCATTACAGGCCATTGAGATAATATTAATCAATGCCCCATCTAATCTTCATGTATCTTATCGAGTATACGTTCACGGACAAGGTTGGCAAGGTTGGGTTTCAGATGGGTCAACATCAGGCACCACAGGACAAGGTTTGGCTGTGGAGGCAATTGAGATCAAGTTGCAGAACTGGTAAAAATGCAAATTGTGAACACAGCTTTCTGGGAGTCTGGCATGGTGGGACAACCGCCTCGGACGTCTTAATGGCAATTTACGTCATTCATTATTCAAGGAGTAAAAGATGCGCGAAAACCCTGTAGCTGATATTTCTGAACTGGTACAATTGATGTACGTGGGACTAATAGGGGCCAACAAAAAAACCGAAGATATCTTAAAAGGGTTTTTTGAAGAACACGATATGCCCAGCCATAGCTTTCTTTTCTTAGAATATCTAATGCACAAACCCTTGGCTCTAGTACACAGACCCTTGGCGGAAAATGTAACTGAAGATGCACAAAATAATGCATGGGAAAGAGAACAAGAAAATGCATGGGAAATTTCCCCATTTATAAATCGGCTCGTACGAAGAGCCCTTACGCCCCGAAAAGACAAAGACATTTTGGAGGCGAATCTTCTCATTAAAATGAAAGAGACGATGCACACGAAGTACGTTCACAAGTTTTGGTATGAAATAGAAAAACTTAAAAGAGGAATAGAGAATGAAGACGAATATAAGAAAAAAATAAAGAATCTTGAAGAAGACGTTAATCTTGGAACGGGTACATGGAATGGATGCAGAGGCACGTTGGAATTTATCGACTTTGTCGAGGGAGATGAGAAATTTTGGTATGCTAGGGCACAACAATACAAAGACGACGTAAGCAGCATGAATAACAGAGGTGCAGATTCCATATCCAAAAAGTCCTTCGAAATGTTATATAAACTTCTTTGGCCGCAGATTCAAGATCTCCAAGAAGAAGGAACCTTTTTCTTTATTCCTATTGCCTCCAATACGATTTTTTACGGTGTGATTTTCATTGGTATACCTCACTTGAATTATCCCGATGATAAAACAAAGCTAGAGAAACTAGTTTCTGGCCTCTTCAGACATGCTAAAAAACATTACGTTCCTGCATTAGCCTTAATTCATGAGCATTTCTGTGAAAAACTTTTATCCAAAAAGATTACACAATTTAATTGCCAAAAAGTTTTAACTGACGAAGAAAAGACAGAACTTTTGGGTAATATTTATTGCCTTAGTTTATATGATCCTGAGACAGGTCAGGATTTGGCTATAGAGGATAGTGAAAAAATTGATTACAGGGGCTTTATATGTCGAAACCCGAAAGCTGTAAAAATCTGTTTTAAATGTGAATTTTACGGATGGGAGGAATCATCAGATAATGTTGTAGAGAAATACCTCCATAAACTCTGGCAGGATAGAAAAACAGGTAGAACCGATATAAAAAAAAGCTTATTCTTCAAGAACCGTTTATATACTGACCCAAACATGCTTGACCTATTGGGAGGTTTTCTTAAACCCTCTAAAGCCAAACTGAAAAAGGATGATGACAAAGTACCTTCTGTACTTGTTGTAGCAGAAGCTGGTGCAGGAAAAGAGGATATCCCAAAACTCCTTAAGCTCTTTAGCGATTGCTACAACAGAGGACCTACACATAAGCTTAACATGGCCGCTATTAAACCTGATGCCATCGCACCTGTGGCTATGATTGGTGGAGAAATTACCGAAGCAGAAAATCAAAAATATGACATATTAAATTTACATTTTCATAAAGAAGAAACCCATAAACTAAAAGGAATGCTCCAAAAGATAAGAGAGCGAACTCGAAAAGATTTTTTGGATTTCATTCTCAAAGACGTTCCAAGTGTAAAAAAAGAACTTGAGAAATTCGAAAAAAATGAAATAAATGAAAAAGCACGCAATAAATGGGAAAAGGAGAAAGAATGTCTGGCAAAATTAGAAGAATTGAGAACGAAACATCCAAATGAGAGGGAATTAGAAAAAAACCTTAATAATCATTTAATGAATTTAAGTACAAAAGAAAAGCTTGTTGTTAAAGAGCTTTTTGGAAAGTTTCCGACTATCGTGCTGGACGAACTCAATAGCATGAATATTGAATCACAGGGAGTACTCTTGCGCTTCTTAGAAAATGCGGAGATTACGCCCATAGGTGGTTACGAGGATAAGATGTTAGAAGGTGGTGAGGATGAAAAGGATTATCGGGAATTTATAACAGACTTTCTTATTGTGGGGCTTATGAACGAAGACCCAGAAGAGATAACCAGAGAAGAGGCTATAAGATTTTTACAAAAAGAAAAGTATATCGGAGGCCTACTTGGGGACTTGCTCTACGAACACATAATGAAGATAAGAAGGCTCCGTCCGGACCTCAGGGCTAGGATGATGCGCAATGGTAAATTTGAAATGCCTAAACTTGCAGATCATAGGGCAGATATTCCTCATGCATTTTATCTGATTATTAACGATACTAAAAAAGAGGCTTACTTCCCGAATAGCAAAATCAGGATAACTATGGATGCACTTGAATACCTGATGAAACCAGCATTGGAGTGGAATGAAAACTTCCGCCTACTTGAGGCTCTCGTTAACAAGGTTGTGGAGATTATATACGAAAATAAAGATGACAAACTAATTGTTATCAGAGAGAAACACATTAGAAAGGCTATGAGAGAGATTGGCATGGAAAAAGAAGAAATGTTAAAGGAGCCGTCCGTTTAATAAAAATTCTTGAATTCCTGGTGAATTCGGAATTCCGGAGGAAGGAGGCGGGGTCAGGAAGGAGACGGGTCAAGCCTAATTTAATGTTAAGGAATTCAATGTTATGTAAGGTAGGAGACAACGCCTGTTGGCGACTTGTGATGATTGCAAGCCGTTGTGAATTACCAATCGCCGTCAGGAGACGGCTCCTACCTTTGCAACCTGAAAAGCCGGGTAGGTTGGGTTGTGTGAAGCGAAACCCAACATTTTTTGAATGCCACGAACGTTTATCGTTTGGTTTCGCATTGCTGT
>CAYHWX010000186.1:0-5891 GCA_964360245.1 uncultured Vicingus sp. | reverse complement strand
AACAGTGCCAACCTGCTCTACTTGCTGTGACGGGTCTGGTACAGTTACTGCGACATCTTGTCCAGTATTATCTTACACTTGGTTTCCAGGCGCATTTTCAGGCGGAACCGCATTTGGCTTATGTGCGGGTACTACTTATACTATTCACGCTTATGTTCAATTTACAACTTGTTGTGGAACAACTGTTGCAACGGCCACAGTTTACGTTCCTAAACCAGCTGGTACTGGTGTTGCTGAATTAAAGGAACTAAAAAATGTTATTGTTTCTCCAAATCCAAGTACCGGCAACATTACAATATCAACAAACAGTTCTAACGACTATTCACTACAAATTACAATAAATGACATTAACGGAAAAATTGTTTATGATAAACATTCCATTATAAATAATAACAACTCCACAGTTTATTTAGACACAAAAGACGGTGTTTACTTTGTTACAATTACAGACAAAGAAACGCAACAACGAGTCGTCAAAATGATTATCGTTCAAAAATAAATTTAGACAACAACTGACGGTTATACGTAATCTGTGTGCCCGCTACGAAGTGCTAACAGCACATTTAAGTAATGCGGGGGAAGTGCAAGTTTTTTGTTTACAAGTTGCCCGCCGACGGCGGAATGTTTATTTTTACTTTAAACAAAAAAAGAGGCAGCGGAAAGCAATAAATAAAGTTGGGTGGGTATAGACACAGGATTTTTCAAACGCCGCACTACTTAAATCTGCAAACCGTCAAACTGTCTAAAAACTCACAACGGATTGTTTGTTATTTTTCAAATAAAATCATCTATTAAAATTGTTTGAACTTACCTTTGGGTATGCAATTTATTCAAGGAACAAACAGAACACAAAGCGTTTTATTTTCTGAAAATCTGGACCAGATTATTGATCAGGAAAACGAAGTACGCCTCATAGACCTTTTTGTAGAAAGTATAAACCTTACAGATTTCAAATTTGTAATTAAAACATCTATTGAAGGAAGACCAGCTTACAATCCAAAAGATTTATTAAAGCTTTATGTTTATGGGTACTTAAACCAAATCCGGTCTTCGCGCCATTTAGAAAAGGAATGCAAAAGAAACATAGAGTTAATGTGGCTTATGAAAACATTAGCCCCTGACCATAACACCATTTCAAATTTCAGAAGAGATAATGAAAAGGCAATTCGCAAAGTGTTTCGTTACACCGTTAGTATTGCAAAACATTTTGATTTGATTGGCGGCAAACTTATAGCCGGGGACAGCACCAAGCTGCGCGCACAGAACAGTAAGAAAAATAATTTTAATGAAAAGAAAATTGAACACCATCTTTCCTACATTGATAACAAACTCGATGAATACAATAAGGCTCTTGAGCTTGCCGATGAGGACACTAAAAAAATCATACAACAAGAAATTCAGAAACAAAACAATCGCAAAAACGAGTATCAGGCCTTAAGCGCAGAATTAGCAGCAACAGGTGAAGTACAAATATCTACCTCTGACCCCCAGAGCAGACAAATGATTACCCGCAATAACATTACTGAAGTAGCCTACAATATACAAACAGTAGTGGATGCAAAACACAATCTGCCCATTGATTATAAAGTAACTAATAAGAATGATAGAAGAGCAATGGGTGGTATGTTACGAAGGACAAAAGCAATTTTGCAAACATCAGATTTTACTGCACTCTACGATAAAGGTTATCACACACCCGGTGAAATAAAAACAGCAATAGACTTAGGAATAAATGTTATGGTTGCTATACCCGATATAGCTTGTAATGCTCCTAATGAAAATTATAATGTTTCAAATTTTATTTATCATCAAGCTACTGACTCATATACTTGTCCTGAGAAAGAAGTATTAAAAACAAATGGAAACTGGTATACAAAACACAGAGAAAAATATTCAACCCTTGTAAAGCATTACAAAACTAAAGCGTGTGGTACTTGCCCGGTAAAAGAATTATGTACCAGGAATGCCAAAGGACGGCTCATTGAGCGAAGTGAATACGCACCTTACGTAGAAAAAAATAAACAAAACATTCTTGCCAATCCTGCTTTATATAAAAAGCGACAAGCAATTGTAGAACATCCCTACGGAATAATAAAACGACAATGGGGGTTTTATTACATCATGACAAAAAAAGGAATGAAACGCGCCAGCGCTGATGTGGGTTTGATGTTTGTCGCTTTCAATTTGCGCAGGCTTATTAACATTCTTGGAAAAAATGTGATAAATAAGTTCCTTAGAGAGCTTGGCTTTTTATTTTTCGCATCAAAACCTTCTCCTAAAGAAAATAAATTCATTAAGATGTTTCCTGTTTTTGAAAATTACAATCGCAGTTGGTTTTTACAAGCCGCTTAAAACGCATGTAAACAGGTCGTTTTATTTCGTATTTTTGTTTAAACGGTTAGTTTTTAGACAGACTGCCGTTAGCCGTAATTGTTGAAATCCGCAGGGTGTGACACAAGAAGTTTTTAAGGAGAAGAGTCTGCGGATGTTTTATAACGGTCAGCGGACACTGCTAAAAAATAGACTTTTTCTATTTTCAAGTTGTTGCGATGACATCGGTGAAAGCTCGCTTTCAAACGACTGGCGTCGTTAAAACAACTTGACAAAGTTATAGGGAAAATTTTACAAAGTCAAATTTTGCTATAATTTGTAGCAGTGTATAGTGAAAATGGACCTAAAAAATCCTTGCCATCGTTCTCCTTCCGATAAAAAAACAGACGCCAATAAGGCTTTATTAGCGCAATATTTTTCTCTAAAAACTTTTTTGTGCACGACATTATCCTCGGACATCAACAACACCGTTGTGAGAGACAGAAGCGGAATCGCTTACACGATACCCTTAAATAAACAACTACGCCTAACAGCGGCTTAGCGCAATGTGGGGAAAGGGCAGATCACAGGGGCATATAATAAGGAAAATAATTAATTTGCCCCTGCTTAGTTTGTTTTGTATCTTTAATTAAGGTTTGAAGGTGTAGAAAAGATACAACAATTAATTCCACACTGCGCCAAGCCGCGATAACGTTAGTGGTAATGCACCCATGACGGACGGACAAAAAATATTTCGGCAGACAAAAGGCTTTTTCCCTCAAATTTTGGGGACAATTCTCCGTAGGCAAGTTTCGGCGGACAATAAACAGTTTTTAGTTTTTTCTTTGCCGACGCACTTTTCGCATCCTTCGGAATGCGTAGAACGGCTATCTAATATTGCAGTCAATTTGCTTGCCGCACAAGCAACCGCACTACCAAAGCAAACAAATACACTGCAATCGCCAACGCACTTTTTCGGCTTTTTCAAAGCCGTTTTTGGCTATCCCTAATTTAGCACATTTGCTTTTTGCAAGAGACAGGCAAAAATCAAAAGAGCTAAATGCTAACCCGCAAATAAGGTGTGCTGTGCACGTTTAGTGCGCATCTCCCTCCGGTCGGTCAGAAGCGCGGCTTGCCGGCGGCAGGTATTTTTAGTTTTGAAAGAAGATCAGAAGGTGTTGTTTCAAGAGATACAGCTAATGCAATTAAGATTTGAAGCCCCACTCCATGCTCACCTCTTTCAATTCTTTGAATAGTACGAATGTCTATATCGCATCTATCAGATAATTCCTGTTGGGTCAATGATAGGCTTTCTCTTAACCGTTTTATTTCGGAGCCAAACTGCTTTATTTGATTGGTATATGCTTTTTGCACAGACCGAAGGTCAACAAGACTTTACAAAATTCTTACGACAATTTTGTCGGAAAAGAGTATTTTTACGGTTTTGTAATACACTTGACTGCAAAAGATATATTAAACGGTATAATTAGCAAAGGCGGTTTAATGGGTGCTGCTGCAAAAATGTACATTAATGATGAAGAAAAAGCAAATCAGTTTATCAAAGAATGTTCTGAACAGTGCCATAATAAATCGGCAAGAGAATTTTGGGGAGAAGAATTAATAAAAGAAATAATAGAATATAGTAAAAATGGTCATACTAAAAAATTAACCTTAATCGTTATAATCATATTCGTAACATTCATTTAAACTTGACTTTCTTTAAAAAGAATATACATTTGTTTATAAAAATTATATCCTATGAAAAATAAATTATTAGTACCACTCGTTTGTATTCTATTTAGTACAAAACTAAATAGTCAATCCAAAAATGATTTTATCGTTCAGCTCGGTTATTCACAAGCCTCGCAGTCGCCCAATGCTTACAATGTTTTCCTAACTTCGTACTGGGATCAAAACATTCACAACGGATTTTTTAATTTTGAGTATTACCGAAATTTTAAAAATAAAAACTCAATTGGCATCGGTGTTCAAATAGTAGAAAAAGGTTTTCAAAATAATTATACATTTCAGTACCCAGCCTATGACTACAATGTTAGATATACATATTCAAATAATTATATCGAATGCCCTTTAACTTATCGTAAATCGTTTAAGAAATTCTTTTTTAATACAGGCGTTGTTTTTAGCTATCTCTTATTTTCTTCAAAAGCATCTTCAACCAAACGCACATACCCAAATGGCGACGTGTCAGAATTTAGAGGTTCAAACATTGATACCTACTCAAATAAAAAATACGATGTTGGTCTATTAATTCGTTTTGGCTATCAAATAAAAAACAGAATTAATTTAAACTTAACATTTACTCGTGGTTTTATTCGACCTTATATTTATCCTTCGGACGAATTAAACTATAACGAAGTTTTTATGTTAGGACTAAGCTATAATTTAAGCAAATGAAAAAAGGATTTATTTATATAGTAATATTACTTAATTCGTTTAACGTATTAAGTAACGACAGTTTGAAAGTTTACTTAAATTTTGGCGGTTCTTTAAACTCCTACTTCGCAAAATCCTTAAAACTAAGCGATGATAAATTCGGTTTTCGCGCAGGAATAACCATTGAGAAACAATTACCAAATAAATATTTCCTTAGCGTTTTAGGTTGGTATCAAAACACCAAGATAACAAACTTAGAAACAAAAGTATATGACACATACTATAAAGAAGATGTTTATGTTTCCACAAACATCGATTTACACAGAATAAATGTTGGTTGCGAACTAAACAAACAGTTTGGTAAATTCAAAATAGGTATAAATGGCGGCGTGAGTTACATCTTTAAATCCAAAATTGACGAAACCATTACAGGGGGTACAGGCGTAACCGCAATAAATATTTATAATAAATATATTATTTACAACGAGCAAGGCAATAGCGTTTACCGAGTAATAAACCCATACGTTGGTTTGTCCGCTTCTTTTAATGTGTTTAAATTTTTAAGCATAAAATACGAAAACAATATTGACGTATTTAAAAATCCAAGCAATAAGTATCAGTTTATTCAACCTTTTAATATAATCCATAATACAATATCAATTAACCTAAAAATCAAATAAAATGAAGAAAAACAAAAAAACAGTAATGTCGATTGTTGCGATAGCAATAATTGGCTTAGCAACTTTAATCATTTACAGTTGCCAAAAAGAAAGAAAGTTTAAGATGTATGATGGCGAAGAAGGTCAGACTTCGCAAGCAATAGTTGCAGCAAAAACAGCTTCCACAGCAGTTGCCTATCCCTGTCCTTGCGCTGGCGTGCCATCTGGTGGTTGCCCGACCTTCAAAGCTTGTGCTAAAAAAATTCTCGGTAGTGCGACTTCAAGAAACTTTACAATTTCGTGGACATCGTGCACTGGGTGTGGGGCTACTCTTCCGCCAAATTCAACTGGCAAAGTTTGTTATACTGGCACTTGCGGAGAGCTTTATGTTCAAATTGATAATGTTCCGCCCTGCCAACAAAACTGTTTTGGCGACAAAGCATGTATTCTTTCAAAAAGTATCGTTTGTAATGGTAGTAGTTTCTCTATTCAATTCATTTCTGAAGATGGAACACAAACAGTTAA
>CAYHWX010000185.1:0-5901 GCA_964360245.1 uncultured Vicingus sp. | reverse complement strand
GAAATGGTCGTTTTTCCTTCGAAACCAAAAATAAAATCTTCCACTTTGCATTCCTTCCCCGAATATCCCGGTAATGTTGAACCAATAAGAATTGGAAAAGAAAGTTTAGAAACTTTATTGGTAATATTTTGGGTTAATTCAGTTGTAAGTACAGGACTATGCGATTCCAATAATTTGAAAGCCGCTTCCGGAATTTTTGTGTGTTGTTTTATGTTTATCCAACATTCGTATTTATCGTACGCCGTTACAATTTTTAACCAGGTTTCTGTTTGATCTACTACACTATAATGTTCGCCAAATAATAATTGCGTTACCATTTCAGATGCATTAGAAGCTTCTTTGCGACAAGGCACAACACTTAACAAACAAATTCCGTAATACATACTACAAAAATAAGGTTAATCCATTAAATTAATAAGAAAGGCTCTGGTTTTATTCACATTATTTATTGTAAATAACCTTATACGACCGGCTTTCGCCATTAAGTGTAAATCTCACAAAATACAAGCCGTTTGCAAATTTAAGGTTATCGAAATTAATTTCGGCTGTATATGAACCCGTGGTCAATTCAGACTCCAAAATTGTTTTTAGATTTTGTCCCAAACTATTACAAATACTAATTTGAATTTTTGAGGTTGAATTTAATTTGAAATTCAAATTAGCTATGTTTTCTGTTGGATTAGGAAATACTGACACTTCAGGATTTTTTTCTGATAAATTTTTAATGATTGTAGCGCCGCCGTTACTTCCACCGGCTACAGTTACACCACTACACAATACAACCGATGTTGTACTAACCGACAAATCAACCAGCGAAAACATATTGCATGCACTTAACGAACCATAACGGTTTACCCACGGATTTATAACGGTATCCGGTCCGACATAATAATTACTCACAACAGTGCTTGTCTCATTACATCCTGATTTACCATTGAAGTAAGAACGAACCATATACATCTCTCCACCATTAAACCCGTCAACAGTTCCGTAACTTGTAAGCGCAACATTTGGTCCTGAGTTCTCAAATTCTACATTACATGCTTTTGAAACTACAGTGGAGGTTGTATTAAAAACAAACTCATTGTTAGCTGTTGAAATTGGCACACCATTATCATCTAATTTCACAACAATCATTCCAGCTACATTTGATTTTATAAGGCCAAAATATTCGTATGTTGAACCAACAGGTCTTTCAATAACATCGCCCACTGTATATGCACCAGGATCACTAGAAGGCATGATGACAGTTGTCCAAATTATATTTCCGCTAATTCCAACTTTTAACATCCAAGGTAAAGCCGGATAAGCATCAGTGGAACCCCCAATGATATAACCTTGTCCGCCCGTAGTGGAAAATGCAGGTTTTATAGAAGTGAATAATTGACAAGCCCCTGCTTTCATGGTATAAGTCTTGTAAAAATTTACGTTACCGTTATTTTTATCAAGACGTAATATAAAACCATCTGTTGAGGTGCTCCAGGGTGCAGGCGGATTTGTAGAACCTAACACAAGGATATCTCCGGTAAACGGACATTCCATAATACTGCTTGAAGAAAAATAACTTGTACCTATATGATAATAGCTTGACCAAAGAACATTACCTGTTGCGTTCACTTTTAAAACAAATATGGTTGAATCGTGTGTGCCTGTTAAAAAATAATTACCGGGGGCAGATGCCGATTCGGCAATATAAGTTTTAGAAGTAAAATTAGAGTTAACATTGGGAAACAAATAAGCTTTGGAATTTATTGGTGTTCCCAAACTATCCAAAGTTGCAAAAAAGAACCCTTCATCGTAAGCACCCGTTAAAGCATACCACGCTTTTGGATTTCCGGGAACACTTGTTTCAATAACAGAAACACCCGTGCAATTTAAAATCTGATTCGGGTTTCCTGATATACAAGCAGTCGTATTATATAATTGATATTCTTTTTTAAAAGAAAAGGCAGAAGTAGTGAATATGCCTGCCGGACTAATCTTATCCATACAAAAATTAAAAGTGCCGGTTGTGCTATAAGGCTTATGGCCTATCAATAAATGTCCTTGCGAATTAATTGAAGTTTTAAGTCCCTGAGTCATAAAAACTCCCGCGTGCGGATATTTAAATTGTCCGTACGGCTGTGCTTCAGCAAAAAAAGAAAATAATAAAAGAAAACAACATCTCCACATGAGTGCTAAGGTAACAAAAAAGTCCCAACAATACTGTTGGGACTTTTTTGAGATGCTGCTTGCCCGTAGGAGGGCAGCATGACAGCCCATTTCTTATTAAGTGGAACTTACATTCTCAATAACCATTGCGCTTGCACCGCCGCCACCATTACAAATTCCGGCCGCTCCATATTTTGCCTTATTTTGTTTCAATACATTTATTAATGTACAAATGATACGCGCACCTGATGCTCCTAATGGATGTCCGAGTGATACAGCCCCACCATTTACATTTACTTTCGATGCATCTAATTTCATTAATTGCATATTTACAACACCAACAACGGCGAATGCTTCGTTTAACTCAAAATAATTTATGTCATTTAGTTTTAAACCAGCTTTTTCAACTGCGCGCGGCACTGCTAAACTTGGTGTAGTGGTAAACCATTCCGGCGCCTGTTCGGCATCGGCAAAGCCTTTTATTTTTGCAATTGGTTTAATACCTAAAGCATCTGCTTTTTCTTTACTCATTAAAATTATTGCTGCTGCACCATCGCTCATGCTTGAGGAGTTAGCTGCAGTTACAGAGCCATCTTTTACAAATACAGGTTTTAAAGAAGGAATTTTTTCGAAGTTTACATTTTTGTATTCTTCATCTTCCTTAAATTCAACTTCTCCTTTTTTCGTTTTTACCACAAGCGGAACAATTTCATCCGCAAATTTTCCTGCAGTCCACGCCGCTGCCGAACGTTTATAAGATTCGATAGCGAAAGCATCTTGTTGTTCGCGGGTAATATTTTTTTCTTTCGCACATAATTCAGCGCAATTTCCCATTGGGTAATTTCCGTAAACATCAGTTAAACCATCTTTTGCTAAACCATCAATCACGGCACCGTTACCATATTTTGCACCCCATCGGTTATTTTCTAAATAATATGGTACTTGACTCATGCTTTCCATTCCACCTGCAATAACTACATCATTATCGCCCAACATAATACTTTGTGCGCCTAACATAATTGCTTTCATGCCTGATGCACAAACCTTATTTACTGTTGTGCAATGTACGCTATCAGGTAAACCGGCAAATTTTGCAGCCTGACGGGCGGGTGCTTGTCCGAGATTAGCCTGTAATACCGAACCCATAAAAACTTCAGTCACTAATTTTGGGTCTAAATTAATTCTATCCATTGCGCCTTTAATGGCGGCTGCGCCTAATTTTGTAGCAGAAACACCTGCTAATGTTCCGCCAAAAGAGCCCATCGCGGTTCTAACTGCAGAAACTATATATACTTCTTTCATAATTATTATGGTTAGATTATCGCTTTTTTAAATAGCGCACAAATGTAAGGTTTTACTTTAGAAATGGTAAAAGCATTAGGTAAAATATGATTAACAAAATGCAGATTTATTAACACTAAAATTTACCCTTTTCCTCTTATAGAAATCATCCCATTTTAGATATAGGACCAAAACCTACAACCTGTAGCCAACTAGCACTACATCATCGGTTTGTTCATTGGTGCCCTGCCAGTTCTTAAGCTTCGTTTCAAAATGCTTTTTTTGACTTTGGGCATTTTCGGTATAGACCCGAGCTAAATCAGCAAATATTTCCCTTTTGATTTTCTTATTATTAGGTCCGCCAAATTGGTCGGTAATTCCATCGGAAAACAGATATATCATATCTCCATTTTGGGCACTCAACAAATGAGTTACCGGTGCTCTTGTTACATGAGGCTGGAAACTACCAACCGTACATTTATCGCCGTTAATTGTTTTTACTTCGTTTTTAGAAACATGAATAATACTTCTTGTAGCCCCTGCAAATTCTACTGTATTCATTTTTTTATTGATATGGCAAATCCCAACTTCCATCCCATCACGTAAAGCTTCTTCACTATTTTGCTTAAGCGTATTTTTTACAAAAGCATTCATTTTATCCATAATCTCACTTGGATTGGTGAGATTTTCATCCACCACAGCGCGGCTTAAGGCGTTATTGCCAACCAAAGACAAAAAGGCACCCGGTACACCGTGGCCGGTACAATCAACAACTGCTATAATAACATGGTCGATATCACGCCATATGAAATAAAAATCGCCACTCACAATATCTTTTGCTTTATAAAACACAAAGTATTCGCCAATATTTTTTAAAGTTTTTTCATCCGGCAAAATAGTATTTTGGATATGTTTTGCATAATTGATGCTATCCGTAATGTCTTTGTTTTTCTGTGTCAATAATGCTGAATTCAATTTATGCAATTTTGCATTTTTTGAACGGTTATATAAAAACAGTGATAAAAAAGTTACAGTTAAAACAGAAAGCAAAATAATATTGTAGAAAAAGGTTTTATGATCTTTAGGATAGCAAACCTGAAAAGCATCCTCATTTCCAAAAAAAACATCATTAAAACTTAAATGCTTTTTAAATTTTGCTGTGTCTGATGGAATACCTGCCGATAAAGCGGAGTAAGTGCATATTAATAAAAACGAACAAAACGTTTTGAACTTCATAATTTAAACTTAGCAATAAAATCAGAATTTTATACTAGTATAACTTTATATTTTTGAGCCATCCTTTGCAGTTGCTCATTATCAACACCATGCACATTCTTGCCTTCGTGACGCTTTTCTACAGTAACAACATGGACCAAATAATTAAATTCTTTTGCTAATTTAAAATACGGTTCCATTTCCCATTCCAAACTAAATACGTTATCAATAAAAATTTTTGCAATTCCTTTTTGCATATTTTTTTTTGCGTTTTCTTCACATTGCTTGTAAGCCAAGTGATTTTTATCAAATTCAAATTTATACTCATTTGTAATTATATCTGTAAAAAAATCATCTACAGAAAATATAGGATATTTTCCACCCTCACTTAATTCCTTCGCTAAAGTTGATTTACCACTGCCAGGAAGTCCGCGAAGAAGAATTAATGTATTCATTTTGTAAATATAGCCGTAAGCCGTCAATTAATAGATAAGCCTTATTTAAGGTTAATATCTTGTTAGTACAGGCCTAAATCAATTCAAAATCTGTCAAACTAAGTTATTGATTACTGAGGGGTTGGGCTTTAAAGATTAAATTCCTTCTATTTTTCACTTAATCTCTGTTAAATGAAGCTTAAAATAATTACATTTTTATCAGTAAATTTGAAAATTAATCACTCCTTATGAAAAAAATAATTCTGGGCACGTTCATTTATTTATGCATTTTTTATGCTAAAATAATTACTGCTCAGTTAGGTAATGGTATCGCTTTCCCAGGCACTATATGTCAAACAAATGACTGTTCTGATATTGATAGTGAAGCTTTAAAATTAAACGACATTAAAGATGGTAATGGCTCGATTGCAACATCTTATACTGTTAGTGCTTGCGGTTTGAATTTCGTTACAACAACAGTGAGATTAAATCAGAGATCTTTTGGAGGTGTTACTCCTCCAACAGGAGCTACTCAGCCTGCAGCTATTACCGTATCCGGTTTGCCATCTTGTTTCACATCCACCACTGTTACTAGGGCATTTTTGTATTGCGGCGGATCAGGAAATGGAGTTGGTATTAGTGCCAATATAACGAATACTGCAAACGTTACTCAAACCTTTCCAATGACGATGATAGGAACCCATTTTGATAAATGCTGGGGTTATGTTGGAACTTATAATTATAGGGCGGATGTATCCAGCATTATCAATGGAAATGGGAGCTATACTCTTAGTGGATTACCTGCCAATACCGGCACAAA
>CAYHWX010000184.1:0-5914 GCA_964360245.1 uncultured Vicingus sp. | reverse complement strand
AAACCAGTGGTTTCAGTCTGATTGAGTATAGAGCCCAAAGTATACATAATAGAACCTTATCCAAATAGGGAAATCTTAATTCCTATGTCTAGAGAGTCGATAACATTAATTGAAAAAAAAGTTGAGGAGGTTGATCTAAGTTTTTTCCAACAACTCCATGAAAATGACATTCTTTTTATTGATAGTTCTCATGTAGTCAAATCGGGTGGTGATGTAAATTTTCTTTATCTTCAAATCCTGCCCAACTTAAACCCAGGTGTGGTAGTCCATATTCATGATATAGCATTACCATACGAATATTTTAAAAGATTTATAATAGATAATAACTGGTTTTTTACTGAGCAATATCTGCTTCAAGCATTTCTTATCGGTAATAGAGATTTTGAAATTCTTTGGGGGTCTAAATTTATGTCTAAAAAACATACAACAGACGTTGGTAGAGTCTTTCGCAGTTCCAATGGTGGAAAATACACGGGTAGTTCTTTTTGGATACGGAGAATCCAGTGATAGCTACCTGTGCTGGAGGTGCAGTGGAGGTAGTAGAAGATGATGAGACGGGATAGTAATCCAACCGAATGAACCCATTGAATTGGCGGAAAAGATATCTTGGTTAGCAAAAAATTCGCAACATTTTAGGACAAATATGTCAGAAGGGAAGGAAACGGGTAGAAAAATTATTTGATATCAGAGACAATGTAAGGAAAATTTCACGTGAATATACCTTATTAATGTAAGAATATAGAAAAGGGTTGTTGTAAATCAAGGACTTTTGTACCTATTAGAGTCGTGGGTTGAATTGAATGGATGAAAATACGAAAAGTAAGGGTTCTTATATTTTTAATAAAACTGCTACTGTTATTGCAAAGATGCATAATAAAATTTGGCCTTGGCAAATGCCAGAAAAATGGATACGTGGAGTACGGTTTGATGAAAATAGTTTAGATAAGGCGAATTCATCATATTATCAAGAAATAGAATATAACTATATCAAAGGAATAATGAAATACAATCTCTATGATATGGCTATTCCCAAAGGTGCATGTCTGGATATCGGATGTGGAGTTGGTGGGATGACATATAGTTTAGCATCAACTGGCAATTGGTCTCTAAATGTTGGTTTGGATGTGGATAAATCAAGAATAAAGGCAGCTCAATATTATGCAAAGATAAATGGATATAATGATAATGTTAGTTTTTTAATTGGTGATGGGAAAAGATTACCATTTGTGAATAACTCTATTTCTTTAGTATTCGCAGTATCAGTACTTGAGCATGTGTATGAATGGGAAGATTTGGTAAGGGAAGTGATAAGGGTTTTAAAAGAGGGAGGTATTGCTGTATTTTCCTTTCCCCCATTTTTGTCACCTCAGTTTCGTCATCTATCAGCTATTATTAAAATGCCTTGGATACATCTATTACTCGGAGAGAAAATGACAGTGGCTGTAGCAAGAGAAATATTAAGGCTAAATGGACAATCATCAGTAACGATTCCTCTCATTAATTATAAAAGCCCTTCTGCAGAACTTGTTCGAATATCAGTATTTGGATTTATAAGAGAATTGATGCGAATTAATGGAGTAACAGTGAGAAAATTGCATTTTGAAAGATATTTTAGATTTTTACCAATGATTAATTACCTGCCAATTCTTTCCGATTTGTTTTCAGATCATTTTCTTCTTATTTTGCAAAAACATGAAGGGTATCAGGTAAAGTGGGTGGATGTGATTTATTGTTGGTATAGATCTGTGCAGAATCAGTTAAAAAGGTGGATGAAATTGATTAATCGGTTTAAATCATAATACAATCCAGCGATATTAGTCTTGTTGCAATATAATTTCAGAAAATCAGTAAATACGTTACAGTTCAATTTGTAAAAAATGTCATTATCTAAACGGTTTAATATTATTTTGTATACCAATTCTGAAGGTCTTGATACCTCAAATATTGCGAACGTTCACCGCTTGCCTATGATACGTGCCCTTTCAAGACAGTTAAATGGGATAGGCAACGTGTTAGTTGTTTTACGTTATATTTCACCTATGCAGCAACCTAGTAAGGTTATGAGACGATTGAGATGTACTCAACTTCACCAGCCTTTTCCCAACATGTTCACATGGGTTCCATGGGTACCATGGAATATTTCTATTGCAAGGCGGTCACCATTCCTATTGAGTGTTTTCAGGCATTGCCTTCGACGTTCTCTTCGGCGTGCTATGAGAATAATAGGTTTTGATAATGAAGGCGATAGAGTTGCTTGGTTGACCCATCCTTACCATATGTTCTATCGTGGAATAGTAGGTGAGAAGTTTACTACTTATGAATGCTATGATGATTTTACTCTTTTTAATTCAGGAAAGATTAATGGTAGGTTGAAGACTATAGAAAGATCTTTGGTTTGTGCAAGTGACTTAATATTGGCAACGTCACAGAAACTATTCCAAAGGCATAAAGAAGATAATGCGAATACGCATTATTTCCCAAACGCAGTTGAATTTGAACTTTTCGATAAAGCCAATGATCCCGCCACTCAGGTAGCTGAACAGTTGCTCCCTATTCCTAAACCAATCATAGGTTTTATGGGCAATCTTAGCGATTGGTACGATTTTTCTCTATTGCTGAAGCTAATAATCATCAGACCGCAATGGTCTTTTGTATTTGTAGGTGAGGTGGCAAGTAATGTGCGAGAAGTGGTAAAGATGAAACAATACCAGAATGTTTTTCTCCTGGGTTGGCAGGAATACGAGACGTTGCCCAATATTTTAAAAGGCATTAATGTTGCCATTATGCCATATAAAATGAATAGATTCATGCAAAGTGTTAATCCTAATAAAATGTACCAGTTTATGGCCGCTGGGGTACCGATTGTATCAACACCAATTCCAGAAGTGCTTCGTTTTTCTGATGTGATCAGCATTGCCAGAGATGCAACTGACTTCGCCCGACAGATAGAATCTTGTTTGGATCAACAGAATTCTTCCAGACGAGAGCGAATGATCTCTTTGGCCTCAAAAGAATCCTGGGATGAGCGGGTGAAAATGGTATTAAACTTGATAAAAGAAGGTTTAGAAATCCGAAAAGTTTTATAATATGAGAACATCAGAATCCGATCACAAAAGGGTATTTCCTAATACATTCTACGATAAGACATACTTTGCTAGGGATATGGCTCCTGGTAATCGACAAATGTTTCGGGAGAGTTGTGGACAATCATTGCATCCACATCGATTATATTATGTAGATTTGATGCAGCTTAAACCAGGCATGCGTGTTTTGGAACTGGGATGCGGAGCAGGAGAAGTGCTAATGTACTGTGCGCTAAAGTACGGCGTTGAAGGATGTGGTATTAATTACTCTGATGCTGCTATTTCATTGGCAGAAGATTTAAAAAAACTACTTCCACGAGACATTCAAACCCGGGTTGATTTTCGTGTGGGAAGTTGTACCGAATTTAGTGATTTTGCTGATAGCTTTTTTAATCGAGCCTTGTCTTTTTCATCTATTGAGCATTTATATGATTGGCAGATAGAGTTAATGTTACAAGAAGTTTATCATGTATTAAGTGACGATGGTTTATTTATTATTGAGACCCATCCCAATTGGAATGATGAACGTTTGATCTGGCCTTTAGTAAGAAAATTGCTTCATTTGTTGGGTGGATATGAATTAAGTCATCAATTGGAACCTGAGGATGGGGGGGCACGTGAATATTCAAAGTCCCAGGAGTTTACGGAATCAATTAAAACTTGCTGGTTTTGTACCTCAAATAATCTTGCGACCAGGAACAGAGTTTGTGAAGCAACAAAAAATTGTACGATTAATTGGTAGATTTTTGGTGCAGGCATGGCCATTTAATATTTGGTTCGCTAATGAGATTGCTGTTGTTGCAACCAAGAAGTCCATGCGACAAAAATAAAAAATGTTTTATTAGTGCAAACTTAGTATTTGAGTCTTCAAATCTAATTTCTTTTGAAGAACGCATAATGTTGGTGCATTTGTACTATTAGTACGAATGTGACGAGAAATCTTAGACTACTTCCCTCCCATATATTTACATGTTGTATTCTTAATCACATTAAATAACCATTTTGCATAATTTTAAGAATATAAATCTTCAATAAAATGAAAGAAAATTTCTTTTTAAATGTTTCGTTGATGAAAGAATACCTTTACCAACGTTTTACTTACTATATAGGAAATCATCCTTCAGCTAGAAGACTAACTTTTATTATGTCTGCCTGCTATAATTATTATAATTCCAATCTAAAACCCATCAATCAAATAGAAGTCCTTGATGTTGGTTGTGGCGCTGGTCCAATAACATCACCGGTAGCTGCAATTGGGTTTAAGGTGTTAGGAATTGATATTGATCCGAGAAGAATTGATTTTTGTAAGGGAAATAATATATTACCCAATTTAACGTATGATTTAAATAATGTGGAGAATTTAAACACTGGAAAAAAATTTGATATAATTCTTTTGTCTGAAGTCTTAGAACATCAAGAGGACCCTATTAAATTCCTTTACAAGATAGAGAAGTTACTTGCTTTCAAAGGTATAATTATAATTACAATTCCTAACGGTTATGGAGCTTATGAAAATTTTGAGAGATTACAAAAATTACGGGCATATCTAAAAATATCAAAAGTTTTTACTTTTCTGAGATTGTATAAAGTATATAGTAATTTGCGTGATAGGCTAAAGGAAGTTTTGCCATTTTTTAGAGTTTATGCGGATGAAATTCCAAATGATGCACCAAGCAATCCTATCACTTGCCCACATGTCCAGTTTTTTTCAATGCGGAAAATTAAGGAAATTTTAGTAAAAACTAATTTAACTATCGTAGAAAAAAAGAATGGACACTTTTTTTTGGATACTTTTCCTGGTGATATTTTGTGTAGGTGGAATAAAAATTTAATATTTCTTGATGGTTATATTGCTAATTTTTTACCAAGTTTTTTAGTGAATAGTTGGTTTTTTGTTTGTGAAAGGAGAAAGTATAATAAATCTTTGGATTAGATTTGTTGCTTAATCCTAAAAAACTTGACTCAAATGTGAAGATAAATCTTAGATAAAGATTTTTAATGCGGCATCTTTATGGGAAAATATTATGACAACAGGTGTACCGGTTGTAATGTTTAATGTGAGCTTGGATACTAAAACGGGAGGAGAGATTTATTATTTGAACGTTTTCAGGTACTTAAAAGTGGCAGGATTGGATATTAGGAATGTTATTACCCATCCCGATATACCTTGATTACCCTTGCCTTTTAGGTTGGTAGTAGCAAACTTTTTTATTCTGAAAACATTTATTAAATTAAAGGTAAAGCAGTGCAGCGTTGTCCGGTTAGGAAATTGCGTAATACATGTATCAGAAAAATTAGAAATAAATAATGTCTTGAGGAGATATTTCTCTTGACAATTTGGCAAAATGTGCCATTTGTGAAGGCAATGATATTTTTAATATTTTTAGTTACGGCAAAGTACCACTAGCAGGAGACTTCCCTAAAGAGAATGAAAAAACTGAATATTTGATCTTAATATTCTTTTTTGCCGAAAATGCAAATTGTTGCAGACAGATAGCATAATTAACGTTGACGTCTTATTTAAAGATCAAATTCTAAATAGTAGCAAAAATAATGGCTCTATCAAAAATAATTTGATTTATATTCTTTCTGCAATTGGGGCTATGGAGTACTATAATTGAGAAAAAGGTTACTATTTATAACTGAATTTAGACATTCAATTGTATTTAAACAATTGGCCCGGAACTACTTGGAATCGTTTCATATTGATACTGTTTGCCCTGGCAAATCGTTTGGTTATAATTCAAAGTTTAAGGCAATTAGAACCTATACACAATTCAGCAAACTAGTAGCCTACGCAAAAAAAAACAGATATAAGTATCATGCTTTTG
>CAYHWX010000183.1:0-5949 GCA_964360245.1 uncultured Vicingus sp. | reverse complement strand
TAAAGCAGGTTATTTACCTGTAATTACTCCTCATATTGGTCATAAAGATTTGTACGTTACTTCTGGACACTATGAAAAATACGGAGCAGATTCTTTTCAACCGATATTAACTCCAAATGCAGGTGAAGAGTTTTTATTAAAACCTATGAACTGTCCTCACCACTGCGAAATTTATAAAGCTTCTCCAAAATCATACAAAGATTTGCCTGTACGTTATGCAGAATTTGGAACAGTTTACCGTTACGAACAAAGTGGAGAATTGCATGGTTTAACAAGAGTGAGGTGTTTTACTCAAGATGATGCTCATCTATTTTGCCGACCCGACCAACTAGAGGATGAGTTTAAAAAAGTGATTGATTTAGTGCTTTATGTTTTTAAAGCTTTAGGTTTTGAAGATTTTACTGCTCAAATTTCATTGAGAGATCCAGATAACAAACAAAAATACATTGGAAGTGATGAAAATTGGGAAAAAGCAGAACAAGCAATCATAAAAACTGCCGCCGAAAAAGGATTAAACACTGTTACAAAAACAGGTGAAGCTGCATTTTACGGTCCTAAATTAGATTTTATGGTAAAAGATGCCATTGGAAGGCAATGGCAACTAGGAACAATACAAGTAGATTATAACTTACCCGAACGATTTGAATTAGAGTACAAAGGCAGTGATAACGAAATGCACAGACCAGTAATGATACATCGGGCACCGTTTGGTTCTATGGAAAGATTTGTTGCTGTTTTGATTGAACACTGTGCTGGAAATTTCCCTTTATGGTTAACTCCAGACCAAATTGCAATTTTACCCGTTAGTGAAAAATTTAATGAATCCGCACAAAATATTTTAAATTCGCTAAATAATTACGATATTCGCGGCTTCGTAGATGAAAGGAACGAAAAAGTAGGAAGAAAAATTAGAGATTCGGAAATGAAAAAAGTGCCGTACATGCTAATTATAGGGGAAAAAGAAGTAGAAACAAACTCATTATCTGTTAGAAAACATAGTGAAGGAGATTTGGGAACATTTACTGTAAAAGAGTTTGCAAATTTGATTAACAACGAAATAGAAAAAGATATTAATAATAATTAAAGCGGAGGATTAAGTCATAGCTAATAAATTTCAACAAAAAGGTAGGCCTAGATTTGGCAAGGAAGACCTTCATAGAATAAATGAAAGAATTACTGCAAGAGAAGTAAGGGTAATTGCGGATGGAATAGAGCCCGAAGTATTCACTATTACTAAAGCGTTAGAATTAGCTGCAAGTTTAGAACTTGATTTAGTTGAAATTTCGCCAAACGCAGTTCCTCCTGTATGTAAAGTAATTGATTATAAAAAGTTTCTTTATGATCAAAAGAAGAAACAAAAAGAAATAAAAGCAAAAGCTCAAAAAATTATTTTGAAAGAAATAAGATTTGGGCCTAATACAGACGAACATGATTTTGATTTTAAAGCAAAACATGCTCGTAGGTTTATTGAAGAAGGTGCTAAAGTAAAAGCATTTGTGTTTTTTAAAGGTAGAGCAATTATCTATAAAGACCAAGGTCAAATACTTTTACTAAGATTAGCTCAAGAGTTAGAAGACGTAGCAGTTGTTGAAGCTTTGCCAATGATGGATGGTAAAAAAATGTTTATGTATTTAACTCCAAAAAAGAAAAAATAGAAATAAATAAATAATAATAGAGTATGCCAAAAATGAAAACCGTTTCCAGTGCAAAAAAAAGATTCCGATTAACTGGGACAGGAAAAATTAAAAGGAAACATGCTTTTAAAAGTCACATTTTAACAAAAAAAACGACTAAGCAAAAGCGTAATTTGACAAAGTTTACTGTTGTAGATAAAACAGATTTAAAAAACATCAAAGCACAATTATGCATTTAAGCATAACAAATGTTTGCCTTTAATCGGTTAGCGTAATTAAAAAAAGTTAAAAACCAGGTAATTAGTTTTAAGATTCGAAAAGAACACTAACTATCAAAAAACGAAAAAAAAATGCCAAGATCAACAAATTCAGTAGCTTCAAGAGCTAGAAGAAAAAGAATAATGAAACAAGCCAAAGGGTTCTTTGGTAGAAGAAAAAATGTTTGGACCGTATCAAAAAACGCTGTAGAAAAAGCAGGCGTTTATGCTTATACTGGTAGAAAACAAAAGAAAAGAAACTTTAGAGCATTATGGATTCAGCGTATTAATGCAGGTGTTAGAGAACACGGCATATCTTACTCTAAATTTATGGGTGAAATAGTTAAGAAAGATATTCAACTCAATAGAAAAGTTTTAGCTGATTTAGCGATGAATCATCCAGCTGCATTTAAAGCAGTAGTTGAAGCTGTAAAAAAATAAGGTTTAAAACCTATCAATGCAAAGGGAAGCTAAATAGCTTCCCTTTTTTTTACTTAAAAAAAGCATCATGCAAAATTTTATTGAAAATCTTCCAAAAGCAGAACTTCACCTCCACATTGAAGGTACATTTGAACCCGAACTTTTATTTGAAATTGCTAAACGTAACCACATTCCATTAAAATACCAATCTGTTGAAGAACTTAAAAAAGCATACTCTTTTAATTGCCTGCAAGATTTTTTAGACCTCTATTATCAAGGAGCAGCTGTATTAATTACTGAACAAGATTTTTATGATTTAACTTACAGTTATTTAGAAAAGTGTGTTCAACAAAACGTTCGACACACAGAAATAATGTTTGACCCTCAAACTCACACAGAAAGAGGGATTGCTTTTGAAACCGTAATTAATGGAATTAGTAAAGCTGTTGAAGATGCAAAAGATAAACTCAATGTATCAGCCTTGTTAATTATGAGTTATTTGCGTCATTTGTCTGAAGAAAGTGCTTTGCTGACTTTGGCACAATCTCTCCCATTTAAAAATAAAATTGTAGCTGTTGGATTAGATTCTACCGAAAAAGGAAATCCACCTTCAAAATTTGCAACTGTTTTTAAGAAATCTATAAAAGCTGGTTATATACCAGTAGCTCATGCAGGAGAAGAAGCAGATGCCGATTACATTTGGGAAGCCATTGACCTATTAAAAATTAAAAGAATAGACCATGGTAACAATTGTCTTCAAGACGAAAATTTAATCAAAGAAATTATCAAAAGAGATATCGCATTAACCATTTGTCCTTTGTCTAATGTTGCTCTGCAAGTTGTTAAAGATTTAAAAAATCATTCTTTGAAAAAGAAAATCGATTTGGGTTTAAAAACAACGATTAATTCTGATGATCCTGCTTATTTTGGTGGACATATCAATCAAAATTATATGGATACTCAAAAAGCTTTAAATCTTACCAAAGAAGAGTTGTATCAAATTGCTCGAAATTCATTTCAATATTCTTTTTTACCAACTATTGAAAAAGAAAAATTAATTTTAGAGTTAGAAGAATATTATTTAAATGACAATTCATAAAAATTGTTAATTACATAATGACATTAAATAACCATCGTTTATAAATAAACTTCTAAAAAAATTAAATCATGGAAAATCAACAACCTACCACATTTGAAAAACTTAACACAAAAATTAAAAATTCCATTACACTTCGCTTACTTTCTATTGCTTTTTTGGTATTAATACTGCTCATACCAACTTCAATGATAGAAAGTTTGATAAGTGAGCGTGAATACCGTAGGGAAGATGTTACCAGGGAAGTTAGCTCTAAATGGGGAGGCTCACAAACTATAACTGGCCCAATTTTAACCATACCTTATACTAAATACATAAAAGACGAGGAAAAAAATTTAATACAAACAAAAGCCTATGCTCATTTTTTACCTGATGTATTAAACATCAATGGTAATTTAAGCCCTGAAATAAGGTACAGAAGTATTTATGAAATAATTGTTTATAATACTCAATTAAAAATCGATGGAAACTTCTCTATTCCAGATTTTAACGAATTAGGTATTAACGAAACATATATACTTTGGGACGAAGCATTTATATCACTTGGAATTCCAGACATGAAAGGAATAAAAGATAATATTGATTTAAAATGGGATGAAAAAACTTATGCCTTTAATCCTGGAATAGAAACCAATGATGTAATAGGTTCTGGCGTTTCTACTAAAGTTAGTTTAGCTAATAAATTAGCAGAGACAGGAGAGGTTGATACTGCAAAAAAGAGTTTTAACTACTCTTTTAATTTAAATTTAAATGGAAGTAGTTTTTTAAGTTTTATTCCTGTAGGAAAAGAGACCAATGTTTCCATTCAATCAAATTGGGCTCACCCGAGTTTTAACGGTTCATCCTTACCAGATGAAAGAGAAATTACAAAAGATGGGTTTAAAGCTCATTGGAAAGAATTACATTTAAATAGAAACTATCCACAGCAATGGTTAGGAAATATTCATAACGTTTATGATTCTTCGTTTGGAGTAGATTTATTATTGCCAGTTGATGAATATCAAAAATCTACTCGATCTGCAAAATATGCTATCATGTTTATATCCTTTACTTTTTTAATTTTCTTTTTTATTGAAATTAGAAACAAGAAACGCATCCACCCTATTCAGTTTATTTTGGTTGGTTTAGCCTTAACCATATTTTACGCTTTACTTGTTTCTTTATCAGAGCACATTCATTTTAATAATGCTTATTTAATTTCGAGTGCTGCGATTATTGTAATGATTGGTTCTTATTCAATCACCATCTTTAAAAGTGGCAAATTAACAGCTTTAATGAGTGGTGTTCTACTCCTATTGTATGGGTTTATATTTACCATTTTACAGTTGGAAGATTATGCATTACTAATGGGAAGTATCGGTTTGTTTATGGTTCTTGCTATTATCATGTACTTATCTCGTAAAATTGATTGGTATGCCATTGCCAGAGGGAAAAAAGAAGAGTAAATCCTATAAAGGAGCTAATTTTTAGCTCCTTTTTTATTGCTATTTTTGGATAAACAATTAAAAAAAGGTGGAGTTAAAAAGATTAAATAAAGCCATTTCAGAAACAGGTTACTGCTCACGTAGAGCAGCAGATAAATTAATTGAAGAAGGGAAAGTAAAAGTTAATGGTAAAATTGCAACATTAGGCGTAAAAGTTAGTTCTAATGATAAAATAAGCGTTAATGGAACTAGCATTACCAAAGAGGTTGAAAATATTTATTTAGCTTTTAATAAACCTGTTGGAATTACCTGCACTACCGAAACAGATATTAAAGACAACATCATTAACTTTATCAATTACCCCGAACGTATTTTTCCGATCGGCAGATTAGATAAGCCCAGCGAAGGTCTTATCTTTTTAACCAATGATGGAGATATCGTCAATAAGATATTACGATCTAAAAATCAACATGAAAAAGAATATGTAGTTACCGTAAATAAAACGATTACCCCTGAGTTTATAAAAAAAATGAGTAATGGTATTCCAATACTCGAAACCTTAACAAAAAAATGTGTAGTAAAAAAAATCAACGAAACTACATTTAACATTGTGCTTACAGAAGGGTTAAATCGCCAAATTCGTAGAATGTGTGAATATTTAGCTTATGAAGTTAAATCACTTCAACGAGTTAGAATTATGAATATTTCTTTGGGGAATTTAAAAGTGGGTGAATATCGTTCATTTACTAATAATGAATTAATAGAATTGCAATTGCTTTTAACAGATTCTAGTAGAACTGAACCAATTTCTTAATGTTATTATTTTACTACTTTTGAAAGCAATAAATTAAAAATTATTAGTAATGAGTTTAGAAAAAGAAATACAAGATAGAAGTGGCAATAAATGTGAATTGTGTGCTGCTTCCGATAATTTAGCTATTTACCTCGTACCTCCTTCATTTAACAAAACCAGTTACGATTGTATTTTAATTTGTGCCATTTGTAAGGAACAAATTGATAACTCTCAAAAAGTTGACCCTAACCATTGGAGGTGTTTGAATGATAGTATGTGGAGTGAAGTTGATGCAGTAAAAGTTGTATCATGGAGAATGTTGTCT
>CAYHWX010000182.1:0-5995 GCA_964360245.1 uncultured Vicingus sp. | reverse complement strand
AGAAGCTAGAAAGAAAATTAAACGAATAGCTGACACTTCTCCAATTAAATTTAAACTAGCCTGACAACGCCCCCCACACTGCACGTAGTTTGAAGCGAGAGCGATAGTATTGGTAACTATGGGCTGCTACCTACACGAGTAAATTACAATTTATATATTCGTTCCGATAATTAGCTGAATCGAAATAACACTATGTTTGCAGCTACAAATCGAATCACCTTTTCTTCAACTTCCAATAATAAAAGTTGTCCGACGGAAACTTTACTACACCTTATCCTTATAATAAGCATATTTTAGTAGCACATCCATTGGCACAATATCCAATGTTTTTTCATTGGTGGCTTCTAAAACTACTTTTGGTGCGGCATTATTTTCATAAGCCTCCTTAAATCGTTCGGCACATAAACACCATTTATCACCAGGTTTTACACCAGGGAAAGACCATTCTGGTATTGGTGTAGATAAATCATTTCCAACCGATTTTGAAAATTCCAAAAACTCAGCAGTAGCAACAATACAAACAGTGTGTAATCCAGTATCTGTTTCATCGGTATTGCAACACCCGTTTCTAAAATAACCTGTTACTGGTTCTGTGCCACAAGAAATGATGGGTTGTCCAAAAATATTATTATCCATAATTATAAAATTAATTAATCTCTTTTATGTTAAACTCTAACGCCTATCACACAAACATTCCCTCGGTAAACTCGGGACAGGCTGATTCGTTTGTGTTATACTCTAACGCCTATCACACAAACGTCGTCAATTTGCTCAATTTCTCCTCTCCATTGTATAAATGAATTAAACAAAAGTTTATGTTGTTCGTCCATTGGTTTTTCATGTATCGACAATAGCATCTCCCTAAAAGGTTTATACATAAATTTTTTACCTTTTGGACCACCAAATTGGTCGGGATAACCATCAGAAAAAACATAAATAACATCACCTTTTTCTAAATCAATCATGTGTTTGGTAAAAGGTTTGGCTTCGTCAAATCTACCAATTGGTTGTTTGTCTGGTTTAATTTCCGATAATTCTCCATTTCTTATAAAATACAAACCATTATTTGCCCCAGAAAAACTTAATTTCATGCTTTCGGTATTGATGGTGCATAATGCGATATCCATACCATCCTTCACTTCAGTATCACTTTTTTCAAAAGTTTCTAAAACAATTTCACGTGTTTTATCCAAAATTTCATGAGGTTCTACCAACATAAATTCTCTTACAGCTCTATTCATTGCATTATGGCAAACTAAACTAACCATTGCTCCAGGCACACCATGCCCAGTACAGTCGGCAGCAGCAAAAATAATAAGGTTGTTAACTCCTTCCATCCAATAAAAATCTCCTGCAACAATGTCTTTTGGTTCGTAAAGAATAAAGCTATCAGGCATGTAACTTCTAACTAATTTTAGAGGAGGTAAAATAGCATCTTGTATTCTTTTTGCATAGTTGATACTGTCTGTAATTTCTTTGTTTTTTTCTTCTAAAATGTGGTGTTGTTTTACAATTTCTTCTTTTTGAGAGGAGATAACAATGTTGGCTTTATTTTTTAATCGGTAACTTCGGTATGCCAATATGCCTAAAGCAGAAACAATGATTAAGAATACCAACGATAACCAAATAACCGATTTTTGAGATTCGATAGTATCTGCTTTGGTTACAATTTCATTACCTTGTACTTTTATAGTTTTTCCTTGTTTGTTGACTAACAATTCTTTCACTTTTAACTTTTTCTCTATTTCCGTGTATTCATCTTGTATGGCTGTTAGTTTTTGTTTTTCACTTTCTAACTTATCTTGTTGTTTTTTAAGTTCGTTGATGGTAGCAGCTACATTAGTGTTTAACTTTGCTAAATTTTCTTGCTGAATAGCTATTTTTTTGAGTTGATCGGTAATAAGGTTTTTTTGTTTTTCTATTTCTTTTTGCGATTCTTCGATTTGTTTTTTTGATTCGGCAATTTGTTTTTCTTTAACTGATAATTCGGCTTCTTGTTGTTTTAATTGGTCTTTTTGAATTTCAATTTTTTTAGAATTGGTTTCAATTTCACTCAATAATCTTTTTTGTTCTTTTACTATTTTAGCTAAATCTTTGGTATCAATTTCAACGGTTTTATCATTGGTATTTGCTAGGTTCTCAAATTTATTAATCAACCCGTTCCATTCTTTTTCAGATTTAACAGCAACTTTAGTTAATATTTTATTCACTTTTAATCCTGCATCTTCACATTTCTTTTCATTTAATTCATATTGAACTTTATCTCCATCCATAATAAAATTAATCATGGATTTACCATAAGGATAATCTCTAGAAACTAGCAAAATATGTTTGTTGGCAATTGCGGCATAAATAGCTTCAAATTTTAAGGAAGCAGCTTTATCGAAAAATAAGATTTGAATATCTTCTAAATGATTCAAATCATTCAGTCTCTTAATTTTAATAGGTAATTCTTTCGCTTTTTCAGTTTTAGAAATAGTAACCAATTCATCATAAACTAAATTATCTTCATCTCCAATCACCCCAACATTAAAAGAAGTTAGTTCACTATAATTTGACCAATCTACATATTTAAAAAAATTATAAATAAAGGTGGCTTGTTTTTTAGAATTGGAAGTTTCTTCCTGTGCAGTAGCGTTGCCACCTAAATAAGCTGTTAAAAATAGCAGAATAAAAAGTTTAATGGTCACATTATTTTTTTTCATATGTATTTTTTTATTTTTATTAAATCGGTCATATGGAATCGCCATGTGAAATATTCATCGGTGTTGGTGAGCATTTTGCTTATGGCTTATTTCATGAAACTAAGGTAATAAAAAACTCGATGTAAAAACGCTTATTTTACAAAGGTCTTAAAAAAATAGCAATAGTTTTTGTGGAATATATTTTTTTTCAACATCTAAGGAATATAATTTAAAAAATATAGCCATGAAAACATCTATTAAAAAAAGACTGCGAAATACAATAATCGCTGTATCAACTATCTTGTTCTTAGGTTCTTTAATGCCTGGAACATTTACAGAAGAGATTCTATCCAATGAATTTCTTAACAATTTAAAATTAAAACTAAAAAAATTGGATATCGAAAATCCAGAAGACAGAGTTTATCTGCAATTTGATAAACCAATGTATAAACCTGGAGAAACTATTTGGCTTAGTGCTTATGTTAGAAATGGATCGGACTTAAAACCTTCCATTAAAAGTGACATTTTGCATGCTGAATTAATTGACCCCAAAGGAAATGTGATTCAAACCAAAAATCTAATTGCACAAAAAGGTAAAACAAATGCCGAGTTTGAAATAACAGAAAACATGATGGGTGGTTTGTATAAAGTGAAAGCATATACTATCTGGCAAAAAAATTCAGCAACTTTTTTTGAAAAAGAAATTCAAGTTCAAAAAGTAGTGTTGCCTCGTTTAAAAATGAAATTAGAATTTCAACGTAAGGCTTATGGACCTGGCGATGACGTAATTGCTAAATTAGACTTGAATACCTTAGAAAATATGCCATTAAGTGATTATGAGTTTAATTATGTAGCCATGTTGAATGGTAAAAACATACTCACCAAAAAATTTAGCACCAATGAAATTGGTGAAGCTTATGTGAAATTTGAATTGCCAGAAGAATTAGCCACCAACGATGGTTTGTTAAACATTATGATTGATTATGAAGGAAAAACTGAAAGCATTTCCCGTTCAATTCCAATTACATTAGGAAATATTGATTTGTCATTTTACCCTGAAGGCGGAGATTTAGTAGAAGGCTTAGAAACCAATGTAGCATTTAAAGCAATTGATGAATTTGGTAAACCTGCCGATATTGAAGGTGTTGTAAAAGATAAATCAGGAAGAATTGTTGCTGAATTTACCAGTTTTCATAACGGAATGGGTGCTTTTGAGTTTGAACCAAAAATTGGGCAAGAATATCAAGCATTGATAACCAAACCAAAAGGAATTGCAAAATCATATACATTGCCAGAAAGATTAAGCAGAGGTTGGGTGTTAAATGTAACAGATAATAAAGACAACTTGAATGTAGTCATTAACTCTACCGAAGATGAAACCATGTCGTTAATGTGTCAGGTAAGAGGTGTCGCTTATTTTACCAGAGAAGTAAACGTAACCAGAGGGGAAAATGAATTTAAAGTTCCATTAGATAAGTTTCCGATTGGTGTTGCACAAATTACTTTGTTCGATAGTAGAGAAATTGAAAGAGCAGAACGATTAGTGTTTGTGAACAAAGACAAAAAAATGAACATCCAAATAATTACCAACAAAGAAAAGTACTTGCCAAGAGAAAAAGTGCAAATGACACTAAAAGTAACAGATGAGAGAGGATTGCCAATTCCTGCAAACCTTTCTATGTCGGTGGTAGATGATAAGTTATTGAGTTTTGCTGATGATAAAACCAGTAACATTTTAACCAGTTTATTATTAGAGCAAGACCTTGCTGGAAAAGTAGAAGAACCTAAATTTTACTTTGACCCGAAAGAAGAAAAAGCAACAGAAGCTTTAAATTATTTGTTGATGACAGATGGTTGGAGAAGATACAAATGGGAACAAGTGATGGAAGAAAATTTACCAGCTATGGCTTATGTGGGAGAAAAAGCATTGGTATCTGGTATCGTTTATAAAGAAGATGGAACTGTGTTTGATGGAGCTACATTAACATTGAGTGATGGAAGTAACAGAAAATACAAAACGGATGAAAAAGGTCGATTTGAATTGAGTAATGTAGAGTTGTACAATCCAATCAGTTTATTGGTATCTGCACCAAATTACCAATCTCAAAATATGTACATCAATTCCTATAGGGCAGATTATAGTGCTTATTTATACAAACCATATAATTATCCTGTAAGTAGGAGTGGTAATAAAAGAGCAAAATTTGCTGCTGCTCCAAAAGGAGAAGCAGCAGGAATGGGAGGCGTAAGGGAAGAGTTTTTAGATGATGTTGTCAATGCAAATATGGTCATGGAAGCCAATCAAATGGCTATAGATGAACCAGTTCTACTTGTTCAAGATTTAAAAAATATTGAGAAAAACAATAAAGAAGACAAAGATGAAATGGAGAAAGAAGTTATAGTTATGGAAGAAATTGCAGTTGCTGGTAAAGTCGTTGCAATGGATTGGGATAGAAGAGACAAAGCTGAAAAGAAAGGAGAATTAGGTTGGGATGGCGATTTTGAAAATCAAAGGCAACAACAACAAGTTATAGTTTACCACAGAGCCAAAGAATTTGCTGCACCTAATTATGCTGCTTCACAAACAACAGATGTGCGAACAGATTTTAGAACTACCATTTTTTGGGATGGCGACATCGAAGTAAAAAACAATGGTTTAGCCTATGTAGAGTTTTACAACAACGATGAGGTTTCTTCTTTTAGAACTACAGTAGAAGGTGTTGGAGTGGGGCTGGCTGGTAGAACAGAAAAAACATTCTTTACCCAATTGCCTTTTGCTATGTTTGCTAAAGTGCCTAGTCAAGTGGTTTTCGAAGATTTAGTAACAGTTCCGTTAACGTTAAAAAACACAACAGATAATACCATTACTGGTAATTTAACCATAAAATCCCCAAAAGGATTTAAAGTTATCAATGTACAAGATGGAAGTCAAACTATACCTGCCAACAGCACCAAAACTATTTATTTAGAATACGAAGTGCTCAACGAAATTGGTGAAGACAATATCCAAATTGCATTTAAATCTGCTGGATTAAAAGACGCTTTTAACCAAAACATAAAAATTGGTGCTAAAGGATTTCCTGTGGAAATGGCTTTTTATGGTCAGGAATTAACTGGAGAATATACGGTAAACATTACCAATCCTGTAAATGGTTCCATTACTGCTTCGTTAACAGCATTTCCAAATGTAGTCAATGATTTAATGACAGGAATCCAAAGTATTATCGGTGAACCATCTGGTTGTTTTGAGCAAACTTCGATGACTAACTATCCAAACATTATGGCTTTAAACTATATGAAAACCACTGGTT
>CAYHWX010000181.1:0-5999 GCA_964360245.1 uncultured Vicingus sp. | reverse complement strand
TCAAAAAAAGTATTTATATTAGCTCTACAATTCTTTGAAATACTGCCGGAAATCATACGGGTTACTAAAAACCCAAATGCACCTAAAAGGAACTAAGTAACAATTCTGCAATGTTTGTTACCCATTTGTTACTTTGCTAATCTCACTTCTCTTTCATACTTATGATAAACAAATTGTTGCGGCGGTTTTATGTGGTCACAAATTGCGACCTCACTCATGCCTTCGACCCCCTCTAATTCTTATAGCCATTTATTTTCCAGCCTCTGCTTTTTTAGCTTTTACAAAAGCATGAAATAAAACTCTGTCTGAAACTGATTTTTCGGCATAAAGCTTTTGTGCTTCCTCTTTTTTGAACTTTAGAAATTCTGAAGCTAAATATTCTTCGATTTTCAGTTCAGTGTTTACCTCGTATCTGTTATTTAACGAAGTGCTGTTTTGGCTGGTTAGTTGTACAATACTGGTAATTGCTATTACTAATACCCCTGCTGCGATGACTGTTAATGTAGTTCTCATAATAAATGGTTTTTAATGTTGTTCTGAGGTCAAATTTATAGGTGCAGCATAGTATATTTAATGAGGTCCATCAGCATCTATAGTGATACACATCACAACCATTAAAAATGCGGACAGTTTTTAGAATGAAGTATATCACTTTAAATTTTTCTTGAGCTCAAATCTTTAAAAGTGAGTTTTGTCAACTCAATAACAGCTTTAAGTCATGTTAACCTTTTTATAATTATCTAAAATTTGTATTGGTACATGAAATCAAAATTTTTAGTGCAATAATTAAAAGCTTAATAAAATGAAAACATCAATAATAATTGCATTTGTAATCTTATCTGTAGGATTAAGTGCACAGGTAATAGTTAGAAACGGAACAGGGCCTCACGGAGGTGCGTTAAATGTTTCCCAAGGTTATAAAATAGAATTAGTAAGTACATATGGTTGTGTTATTACTTATTTATTTGATAAAGATTTAACACCTATTTCCAATCAGTGGAGAGAAAATGTACTTTTTTTTGTTGATTTAACTATTTGAAAATAATGATGTTAATACTAAAGTTTGTTTCTTAAAGAAAACAAAAGTCATTTACTTATATGACCCAAGTCATATAGGGTGAGGGCAGGTAGAAATACATTAGCTCCGTACCTTCAGAATAAAAAAAATCTTAAAAGAGCAAGGATGGATAATATTGTTTTAATAATCGAGGATAACAATGAAGTTCGCGAGAACATGATTGAAATACTTCAGCTCTCAAACTATACAGTTCATAGCGCAGTAAACGGCAAAGAAGGGCTTGAGTTGGCTCAAAAAATTACTCCTGACATTATTCTATGCGATATAATGATGCCTGAGCTGGACGGCTATGGGGTTTTAAGAGGCTTATCCAACAATCCTAAAACACAAAATATCCCGTTTATTTATGTGACTGCTAAATCTCATAAAACTGATTTCAGAAAGGGAATGGATTTAGGTGCAGATGATTATCTTGTTAAACCCTTTTCAGGAGATGATTTGCTGAGCCTCGTGAGTACCAGATTAAAAAAATCGCTAGTGTTAAAGGAAGCATTAAAAAACAGTTCAGTAGAAGTTGAAAGTTTCTTTTCTGATTCAAATGTTATAGACAATATATTTAAAGTAAGCGATAAGATAATTTCAAAAAAAATCAGAAAAAAAGATTTATTATTTAATGAAGGCGAACAAGCTAAATATCTTTATTACATTGTTTCCGGGAAAATAAAAATGTTTCGTACCAACGAACAAGGCAAAGAGTATATTACACAAATATATAAGGAAGGCAATTTCTTCGGATACACTTCCCTTTTAGATAGCGGTACTTATACCGAATCAGCGGTTACAATGGAAGATTCGGAAATTGCAGCTATTCTTAAAGCAGATTTTTATCAAATGCTAATTTCTAACACCGCATTATACACAAAATTTATTAAGTTTATTTCTACCGATCTCTCCGAGACAAGCGATAAACTTATTAAACTGGCCTATAACTCCGCCAGAAAAAGAGTGGCAGAGGCTATACTTTTTATTGGAAAAAAATACAATAATGATCTTCAGGACAATGTTACGTTTCCTATTAACCGCGATGACCTTTCCGCGGTTTCCGGTATTTCACCAGAGTCGGTAAGTCGGAACTTAACAGATTTAAGAACCGAAAGATTAATCGAACTTCAAAATGGCACGGTGAAGATCTTAAATTTTAAAAAGCTATCTGATATTAAAAACTGATTTTTCAAGGAATAAATATTTAACCATGGCAAAAATTAATTTTCAAAAAGAGAACCCGGAAATAAAACCGATTCCACATATAGAACCGGTTAAACCAAAAGAACCTGAAATTATTCCGGTTCCGGAAAAATCAGATCCTAAACCCAATTTACCGGAAACAGAACCGATGCATATACCGGAGATAAGTCCTTCTCACGAACAAACTGGTTATGCTAACATCACGCATTACAGTGACCACTATCATTGAACTTTCTTATTGCTTAACCTAATTTTACTGTAAATAGTAGAGTTATGAAAAAAATCATTTTATCAAAATCGGAAAACAACGAAAAAACACCTAGTGTTTCAGTAGTTGAAGTCGCAATTAAAAAAAATGCAGAACAATCGGAGTCGCTTAAAGATGTTTTAAATATGGAGGGACATTTTACCGATAAGTATGCGTTATTGTTTACTAAAAAAATTGAGAATTTTTTCTATCGTTTAACGGGAACTTATTGAATAAAAAACTCATAGATTTATTATAACAAAAACACCTTTTACTAAATTGGTTATTGTTAAGATGAATTCAATCTCTTATTAAGACTTCCACTCTGTCAAACCGCATTAAAAACAAACTTACTAAAGGTCACATTAAATAATGACCATTATCACACAGCAAATAAATTGAATAAAATACATTTGTTATAAATCGATATGATATGGAAACTACAATTTTAAAAAAACTTCAAAATAATAAGAAAACGCCCTGCGTTTCAGTTATTGTACCAACTCATAAAAAATCATCTGAGCGAACTGTAGATAAACTAGAAGTCACCAAAGCTATTAACAAAGCAAAGGAACTTGTGTTCAGTAAATATGGTAAAAAAGGCACGGGTGAAAATATTATTAATGAATTAAATACGTTGACTAGCAATATAGATTACGTTCATAATAATCAAGGAATTGGTTTTTTTGCCTCCGAGGATGTTTCCTGTGTTGTCGAGTTCCCATTTGAGGTAAAGGAAAAAATTACAGTTGGTAACACATTTGAGATTCGGGATGTGTTATATCTTGAGGAAACAATGATTAATTACTATGTATTACTAATCAATGAAAAAAAAGTAAAACTCTTTTTAGGAAATGGTGAAAATCTTAAAGAAGTAAAGGATAAGAATTTTCCCAGCAATTTTTACGAGGAGTATGAATATGAACGTCCATCGAGAGGAAACTCGAGTGGCAATTCGCTTAAAAGCACCGAGAAAGATAAATCCATTGTAAAAGAAATGCGTCTGATGGCTAATCTCAAAAAAACAGATGGTAAACTATCACCCTACACTGCAAATAATACACCTTTTGTTTTATGCGGCAATCCTAAAGATTTAGGTTATTTTTTAAAGGTTTATAAAAACCATATGAATATTGCAGGGAAAGTAAGCGGAAATTACGTTCATGAAAACACCACGGTGCTGGGTAAAATGACTTTCAAAAAACTTAGATCTTACTTGGCCAAAGTACAAAACGAGTTGTTAGAGAAACTGGATGAGGCTATCGGAAAAAAACTAGCTGTTACCGGCATACGTGATGTTTGGAAAGCAGCCAAAGCCGGGAAAGGATTGACATTATTGGTTGAAAAGGATTATATAAGGCCGGGATTTGTAAAGAAAAATAGTCCTGAGTTATTTATGAGGCCTCCCGTTGAGGAACATGAGATTTTAACTGATGCTGTGGATGATGTGATGGAAGAAGTATTGGCGAAAAATGGTAAAGTTGTTATTTTTGAAAATGACAATCTTGAAAAATTTGAACACGTAGCTTTAATACTGAGATATTAAAGTGATGAACGATTGAATTGAAATTTGAATTCATGAAAGAAAATTTCACTATTTGGTTTTGTGTCTAGATCTTAGTTTTTGAAAGACAACGTTCAATAGTTGAGACTAATTCTCCCACTTCAAATGGCTTACGTATATATTCACTGGCGCCTAAATCCAAACCAATTTGAATATCCTTCCGTTCCGTGCTGGCAGAAATAAAGATTAGAGGAATTTGAGAAGTACTTGCGTTTTTTTAAGGTCACTTAAAACCTCATAACCATTTAATTCCGGCATCATGATATCGCATAAAATCATATCCGGTAAATTTTCGTAAGCCATTTTTAGTCCAATCCTTCCATCTTCTGCCACCATTACACTATGCCCTTCTAATTCAAGAATCTCAGCAGAGTTTTCTCGAATTTCAAAATTATCTTCAATGATTAAAATTGTTGCCATCAGTATATAGTAAATATATAAAACCATATTAAAAACCAAATATCTTTTATGTTAAAAAACGGTTAAGTGTAGTAAATCTGTATTGATTTAGCCGAGCTTATATCTATTTATCTTACATTTAATAGAATGCGAAATCTCATATAGTGTTGTGAGTATTTTCATTTCATAATGTGCCTTCCTTTAATAATTTTAGTCTATGAGAATAATGAGTTTTCCTGAGCAGAAATTTTATAAAGAATTTAATACAATGATAACAACACTACCCTTTGAAAATCATGCATTGGAATACGAAGACTGGTTTGATAAACACAAGGCTGTTTTTGATTCTGAAGTTGAAGCACTAAGAAGTCAATTGCCTTTTGGTAAACCGTATGGCATAGAGGTTGGCTTAGGTACAGGAAAATTTACAATTGCATTAGGTATTACTCAGGGTGTTGAGCCTGCAGCAGCAATGCGCAAAATAGCATTCGGAAAAGGTATTAATGTTGTTGATGCAATTGCAGAAAAATTACCATTTAACGATTCGCAATTTGATTTTGTGTTAATGGCTAGTTGTGTAAGTTATTTTATTGATATAAACAGGGCACTTAAAGAAGCTAATAGGGTATTGAAAAAAGGAGGCAACTTAATTATTGGGTTTATTGACAAAAACAGCTTAATTGGTAGAGCCTATGAAGCCAGAAGGCAAGAAAGTATATTTTATAGACAAGCTTCGTTTTATACACCCGAAAAAATTGCAGCTGAGTTAAAAAACGTTGGATTTACAGATTTAATTTTTTCTCAAACCCTTTTCGAAAACTTGGATGAAATAAAAGAATTTGAACCTTCCATTTCCGGCTACGGTCTTGGCAGTTTTGTTGTAACGAAAGCCACAAAACAGTAGTACAATAATCGCTTTTTAGTATAGCATGGACTGCGCCTTTCTTTTGGTATGCAAAAAAGATGCAGATAATTATTAAAAATGAAATTTTTATCGTTTTAAAAAATAAAGTTATCTGCTATTCCTGATAGGGGCGAGGATGACGAACGTTCGTTTTTAGAAGGACCTCGCTCAAGAATAAAGGAACTAATATTTGCAATAAAAGTTTTTTTAGAATTTATTAAAGGTTTTAGAACTTTTCATTTTTTAGGGTATTGTGCCACTGTTTTCGGTTCGGCACGTTTTGGTGAAGAAGTCTAAAGGCTGTTAACCCTATTTTTTATCTTTTAATCGCTTAAGTTCTTTGTCAAAATACTTTTCGCTTGGAATTAGAGCTCGTTGTATCTTTTTAGCGTAATGGATACTGTCTAACATTTCTTTTTGCTTTACTTCAATAATACTATTTTTTTCCTCAACAACTTGTTTTTGTTTTTCAACTTCTTCTTTTTGAGCTGTTATTATTTTATTGGTTTTTCTATTTCGCCGCAAACTCCTTAAAATAAAAACAGTGAAAATAATCACCAGCACCATAACTCCAAAAACAGTCCAGATAACAACTTGCTGAAAACGATTTTTTTCTTCGGCT
>CAYHWX010000180.1:0-6028 GCA_964360245.1 uncultured Vicingus sp. | reverse complement strand
CATTGGGTGCAATGTATCGTACTGGTGATGCATTTGGAGGATTAATAGGATATGAAGTTACTGATCAACTTCACATCGGTTATTCTTACGATTGGTCTTATGGATTAGAAACAGGCAAGTATAATAATGGAAGTCATGAAATTATGTTGCGATATGATTTTATCTTCTCTAGCAAAAAACAAATTCATTCACCAAGACATTTTTAAACTTAACTACTAAAAAAAAGAAATCATGAACACAAAGTCTCACGAACTGAGCGTAGCGAACTCACGAATACTTACAAAAAAAATAAATACAAATGAGTCATACAAATTATTAAAAATAGAAGCCATGAGTAAAAAATTAGTTATCATATTCACATGTATTGGACTTGGCTTAAATGCCTTTGCCCAAGAAAAATCAACGAGAGAAATAAAAGGCGACAAACAGTTTTTTGTTTACTCTTTTGAAAAAAGTATCGATTATTATTCGCATACTAAAAACTTAACTCCTGAAGGTCAACGACGATTAGCAGAAAGTTATTACAACACCAACCAAAACTTTTTGGCTGAAGAAGCTTATTTAAAGCTTATCAATACTAATGAAGGATTGGTGCCGAACGATTATTTCGTTTTGGCAAGACTTTTAAAAGCAAATGGAAAAACAGAACAATCGTTTACCATGATGGATAAATTTGCTGAACTACATCCAAATGATTTACGTGCCATAGATTATACAGCAAACAAATCTAAATTGGGTGATTTAAGTCAAGATAAAGGTATTTATACTGTAAAACAACTTTCAATAAATTCTGATGACGACGATTTTGGACCGATTTATTACAAAGACAAAGTGGTTTTTTCATCCACTAAATCTGCTCCTAAGATGATTGTTAGAAATTACAATTGGACAGGAAAACCTTTTTGGAATGTTTATATTGCTGATGTTGAAGATGGACAGTTAAAAAACGCTAAAAATTTTGATAAAAATTTAAATGGTAATTTACACGATGGTCCTGCAAGTTATAGTAACGATGGTACTTTTATGGCTTTTACCAGAAATAATTATTCAGATAAGAGTATCGATAAAGTGGTTGAACTACAAGTGTATTTTACTACTAATGTAGATGAAAAATGGTCGAAACCAGAGCCTTTTATGTTGAATAATACGGAATATTCTGTAGGTCATCCTTCCTTAACTGCAAATGGTAAAACGATGTATTTTACCAGCGATATGCCTGGTGGTTTTGGAGGAGCAGATATTTATAGAACTAATAAAAATGAAGATGGAACGTGGGGAATAGCCGAAAATTTAGGAGTTAAAGTTAATACCGAAAGCGACGAATTGTTCCCTTTTATTGAAGAAAACAGTGGAACACTTTATTTCTCTTCCAACGGAAAATTTGGTTTGGGAGGCTTAGATATTTTTGTTGCTAAAATCGACGGTTCAACTGTTGTAGATGTATATAATGCTGGCTCTACGCTAAATACTGCGGCTGATGATTATTCGTTAATTATAGATAGTGCCAGCACAAAAGGTTACCTTTCTTCCGATAGAGTTGGTGGAAGTGGTGGTGACGATATTTATGCTTTTGACTTTGTTCCAGCAGAAAAAACTGAAATCATAGTGGCAATTGAAAAAAGAATTGAAGGGATAGCAAAAGACAAAAATGAAACAGCTATTCCTAATACCTTTATTACCTTACAAAGTGAAGATGGAACTGTATTAGACACCATAACCACCAAAAATGATGGTGCTTACACCTTTAATGTTGAAACCAATAAAAACTTTAAATTAACAGGTAAAAAAGACAAGTACAACAATGGTTATAATAATACCAATACTTTTGGTGATGAATTGATTGTTTATGCAGATGTTACCCTTTTAAACACAAAAGAAATTGTAGCCGAAAAGATAAAAGTGGGAGAAGATTTAGGGAAAATAGTAGAGTTTGATAACATCTATTTTGATTACGATAAATACGACATTCGTAAAGATGCAAAACCTGAGTTAGCTAAAATTATTGAAGTGATGAACGATTATCCAAATATGGTTATTGAATTAGGTGCTCATACCGATTGTAGAGCAAACAATGCTTACAACCAAAATTTATCGAACCAAAGAGCTACAGAAACTGCTAATTACATTAAAAAAAGTATCTCCAAACCAACTAGAATTACTGGTAAAGGATATGGTGAAACTAAATTATTAACCCATTGTCCATGTACTGGAGATGAAGTTTCTGAATGTTCTGAAGCCGAACATCAAAAAAATAGACGAACTGAGTTTATTATTAAAAGCACAGGCGAAATAACAATGCCCGAAAAATTGACTGTGAAATAAGCTAGTATTTAAAAAAGTTAAAAACCTCGAAGCTACACTTCGAGGTTTTTTGGTTTTAACGAGCTATGAATTATGTAACAACTCTAAAAAGTAATGTAACACTTTTCGAGTCAAAGGTTTCGACCTTTGTTATTCAAGTTTATTTTTAATCATAATTAATGACAGCTACTACCTCCACGATAATAAAAAAAATATTGGTTTTATTCCTTGTTTTTGCTGGATTGTATTTTGCGAAAGAATTTTTAATGCCATTAGCAATTGGGGGTGTTTTAGCCACACTATTTTTACCTTTTAGCAAATGGTTGGAAAGTAAAAAAGTACCGAAAGGGCTCGCTGTACTAATTTGCCTAATCGTGCTATTATTATCTATAACAGGTATTGGAATTCTACTCGGTTGGCAAATTGCTGAACTAACCAACGATTTTGAACTCATTAAATTAAGAACAGTTGAAAAAATTGATCGTATTCAACAATTTATACTTTTTCATTTTGGTATTTCTACTGCAAATCAAACCTTGGCTATTAAAGAACAACAACCATTTTTTACGAACATTATCAAATCAATTGCTGGTTCTCTATCAGTTGTTTTTACCAATTTTATTTTAATACTGGTTTATATTTTTTGCATGTTATATTATCGCAGCCACATTAAAAATTTCTTCATTAGACTTTCTGAATCGTCACAACGAAAAGAAATGGAATTAGTGGTTTCTAGTGCTGCTAAAGTTTCTCAACAATACCTATTTGGACTTACAAAAATGATTGTATGTTTATGGATAATGTATGGAATTGGATTTACATTATTAGGTGTTAAAAATGCACTGTTTTTTGCTATTCTCTGTGGTCTTCTTGAAATTGTTCCATTTATTGGAAATATTACAGGCACTACGCTTACCATTTTAGTAGCTGCTGTTAATGGGGCTAGTATTCCAATGCTGGCAGGAATTGCAGCTACTTACGCAGTGGTACAACTAATACAAGGTTGGATATTGGAGCCACTAATTGTAGGTCCACAAGTTAAAATTAATCCGTTTACCACCATTTTGGCTTTGGTAATTGGCGAATTAGTTTGGGGGATATCTGGCATTTTTATCGCTATTCCACTTATCGCTATGTTTAAAATAGTGTGTGATCATGTTGAGTCGCTAAAACCTTATGGGTTTTTGATAGGAGAAATTGAAAGGATTAAAAAAGAACCTGTTCTAATTAAAAAAATAAAAAAAACAGTAAAGAAACTAATGGATTGAATTATTTCAATACGCAACCTAATTAATATAAAATGAAAAACGATAAAAAAATATTAATCATCGAACCTGATGGTATTGTTGGACTTGACCTTAAACTTGAATTAGAAAAAGAAGCTTTTTCTGTTTCCAACCCACATTCTATTGCTGATGCTGAATTTATTATTGCTAACAGTAAACCAGATCTTATTATTGCAAACACAGACATAAAAAAAGAAACTTTTTTTGAGAAAATAAAAATCCAAATAAAAAAATGTCAACTCCCTTTCATTTGGGTGGGAACATTAACAAAAAGCGAAGTAGCAATAGAAAGCGAAGGAATAAATGTAATTGGATCTTTTTCAAAACCATTTCATAGCAAAAGTGTTGTTGCTCTTATCATTAATTATTTTAATAAAATCAAAAGCTTGATTCATTTATAAATAACTGTGAATGATGTAACATATTTAAAAAGTTGTGTAACACGAGCTGTATTAATGTAGGTCATCTTTGCTAAGTGAAAATTAATTCACCACTAAAAAATAAAGAAAATGAAAAAATCAATTTTAATCCTTGCTTCAGCAACCTTACTCTCATGTTTTGTATTAACAAGTTGTAATACTTCTTCAGAAAAAGTAGAAAATGCAGCAGACGCAGTAGATGATGCTAACCTTGCACTAGAAAAAGCAAATCAAGAATACTTAATCGACATGGAAAATTACAGAGCAACAACAGCAGAAAAAATTGCTTTAAATAATCAAAGTATTGCTGATTTTAACTTAAGAATTGCAAACGAAAAAACGAAAGCAAAAGCAGATTACCAAAAGAAAATCGCTGAATTAGAACAAAAAAATAGCGATATGAAAAAACGATTGGATGATTACAAAGCTGATGGGAAAGAACAATGGGAAACATTCAAAACTGAATTTAGCAGAGACATGGATAATTTAGGTCAGGCTTTTAAAGATTTAACTATCAACAACAAATAATTACTTAAAACTTATACACCTACAATAATTACATAACAACTATTAAAACATAAAAAAATGAATAAAATTAACTTAATGATTATCGCTTTAACTACAATGAGTTTAGGCGCAATCGCACAAGAAACTACATCTGATAGTAGAGATAAATTAAAAATTGGTATTAAAGCAGGATTGAATTATGCCAATGTATATGATTCGGAAGGCGAAGAATTTAAGGCAGACCCTAAATTTGGAATGGCATTGGGTGCTTTTCTAACTATTCCAATTGGAACTACAATAGGTATTCAACCAGAAGTAGTGTTTTCTCAAAAAGGGTTTAGTGCAACAGGTAAAATACTTGGTCTTAACTACGATTTTAAAAGAACTACTAATTATATAGATATTCCTCTATTTTTAGCATTAAAACCATCTGAATTTTTTACCATTCTTGCAGGCCCTCAATTTTCTTATTTATTATCAAGAAAGGATGTTTTTGCTACAGCAATAACAACTATTGAACAAGAGCAAGAATTTGAAAATGATAATATTCGTAAAAACACCTTAGGAGTTTCAGTAGGTATAGATCTTAACTTTAGCAGTTTAGTGCTTGGTGCTAGAGCTGCATGGGACTTACAAAATAATAATGGTGATGGAACATCTGTTACTCCTCGCTATAAAAACCAGTGGATACAAACAACAGTTGGATTTAGATTTTAAACTTTTAGTTCATTACAATAATTTAGTTTAGTTAAGCAGAGCGGTTAATTAGATGCTCTTCAACGAGCATCTAATGACTTCTCTAAATTTTAAAAATAACAATAGAACAAACATTATGGGAAATTTACTTTACGCTATTGCAGTAATATTAGTAATACTTTGGGCAATAGGATTTATAGGATACAATGTTGGAAGCCTTATTCACATTCTACTAGTTATTGCAATAATTGCAGTTATTTTAAGAATAATCAAAGGAAACGTAACAATTTAATCAATTTAAAAACCAAAAATTATGAGTACAGGAAAAATTTTAGTAGGTGTATTAGCAGGCGTAGCCGTTGGTGCATTATTAGGGGTGTTATTTGCACCAGACAAAGGATCAGAAACTAGAAAGAAAATTTCTAAAAAAAGTTCGGATACCGTTAACGATTTGAAAAAGAAATTTGAAAATCTAATGGATGACATGGCCGAAAAATTTGAAGAAGGAAAAGAAGAAGTTGCTGAAGCTTATGGCAAAGTAAAAAACAAAGCGGCTGAATTTAGTAAAGATGGTCAAGCAGTTTAAATAAAAAACCCTAACTCTTCCTAAACTATCTTAAAAAGAGATAGTTTAGGAAGAGTTGCTAAAAAATAAACATCAGGTGATTGTTTTGGATAATCTTTCTACGGGAAGTCTTGAGAATGTAGCTCATTTGAATAAAAGTCATGATTTTGAGTTGGTGGTGGGAACGGTATTAAATGAGCATTTGGTGGATAAGTTAGTAGAGAGAGTGGATGTAGTTTTTCACCTGGCGGCGG
>CAYHWX010000179.1:0-6042 GCA_964360245.1 uncultured Vicingus sp. | reverse complement strand
ATTTATCATTTATTCCTATTCTTACATTTTTCGTTTCTGGTAGATATAAAAATGAGGATAGCTATTTACCGCACGGCTACTCTTTGCAAAGAGACGGCTTTGGCAAATTGACTTATAAATTTAGTCCGACTATAAAGTTGTCATTATCCAATCAGATAACTCAGAATGAATCTCAAGGATATAATCATGCATGGAAATACTTGAGTGAAAATCAAAGTCACTCAGTACAAAATACAAATCGCCTTGGATTAACATTAACACATACACTTAATAATAGTATGTTTTATACTGCTCAGATCTCCCGCTATGTTAATAATATGAAAGTTCAGGTAGGGAATAAACAGCCGCAAGATTATATAAGAGGTCAAACAGGTCAATCCGTTTATTTTTATGTCAGCGGTGATGGTTCTCAGTATTCTGATGATCAAACAATTACCTATAGCGGTAAAGTTGATTTGACTTATCAGGCTAACAACTTCAATCAGTTTAAAGGTGGATTTGAATTTAAGAGTCATCGTATTCAAGTACATGAAGAATCGGCGCCCTGGCAATCAGGCGCTCAGTATAAAGACGAATATGTTAGAACACCAATTGAAATGGCAGGATATATTCAAGATAAAATTGAGTATGATTACTTAATAATAAATCTTGGTTTACGTTTTGATTATGCCGATCCCAAGGCAACTATGTGGCCGGACATTCGCCGCTTTGGAAGTTTTGATAACAACAATAATTGGATCTCCGCTGTGGAAGAACCTGTTTCACCAAAAACACAGTTAAGCCCGCGCATTGGTTTGGCTCATCCTATCACCGACCGTGCTGTGCTTCATTTTTCTTACGGTCATTTCTTCCAAAATCCGAATTATAATGCACTTTATTATAATCACAATAAAGATTTAAGCACATCAATGCCGTTGGTTGGCAATCCTTTAGTAAAAGCGCAAAAAACAGTTGCATATGAAACGGGAATAAAATATAAACTTAGTGATGATTGGGCATTAGATTTTTCAGCATGGTATAAAGACATAACTGATTTATTATCAACACTTCAAATCACTTATTTATCTCAGGATTATGTTGTTTTTTATAATTCAGATTATGCAAGTGTAAAAGGTATTGATCTTACACTGCGCAAACGATACAGTAATTACATCTCCGGATCAATTGATTATACATATATGGTAGCCAAAGGAAATAATTCGCAACCGCTTGGCGGATATTTTAATGCGTTTGCAAAAGAAGAAATTCCTCATCAAGAATATTATTTAGATTTTGATCAACGCCACGATATTGCTGTGAATATAAATTTAAATATTCCAAAAGATAAAGGACCGGAAATATTAGGAATCAAACCATTCTCCGATTTTAATTTGAATTTATTAATTCAAGCTGGCAGCGGACTTCCTTATACTCCTTATGTAGATCCGACTGTGAGGATTGATATTAACTCCGGTCGAAAACCATGGACTTCTACAGTAGATCTTCGAATGATTAAAAAGATTTGGTTTTCTAGCGTAGCCGCATCATTCTTTTTAGAAATTACAAATTTACTTAATATAGAAAATGTTCGTTATGTATACTCACGTACCGGTAAACCTTTCGATACAGGAGTTGCAGGACTCGTAGGTTCATCGCCGGATGCGGATCATAATCCTTCTTATGTAGGACCACCGCGGATTATTAGAGCTGGAGTTCAATTTATTTGGTAACAGGAGAAAATCTTATGCTTAAATTTTTGATGAGATATTTTATTCTGCTAATAATTTTATCTCTTTTTTCCCCCGCACTAATTCAAGCTCAAAATTTGGACTGTAGCAATTGCCACAAGGAAATAAAACCTGAAAAGATTGAACGATTAAAGAAAACAATTTCAGCAGGGGAACGGGGGATTGGAATTATGGATAAAGGACAAGTTTCCAATTATCTTGGAAATTATGGTGTACTGTCTAATTATCATGAATATTTTAATAATGCTATACATTGGCCTGCATCAGCAAATACAGAAACACAATATTGTTTTGGATTAGGTTTAGTTGTAGCTGTTAAAGGAAACGTAATAACTTCTGTCATAAGCGGTCCATCAGAAAAAGTTGATTGGATTCCCAAAGCAGGATCGCGCGGAAAAATTTATTCCGGAGATATTACAGCGCCGCCTCCCGATGAAACTCCTTTTCTTGCAAGCAGTGATAATCCCGAAACATGGCCTCAAGGATATTTTAATAATCAAGGTGCATGGGTAAGCACTCCCGGAAAACGTTATTGGCCCGGTCACTTCCGAATTGATATTGATCCGAAATCTCCTAACTATGGAAAAGAAGTTGTCGGTGAATTTGTTTCTGATCGGGATATATATTCTGTTTTTGATGATAGAGAAAATTCTAACCGGAATGGAGCGGTTGGAATTGAAGTTGAAGAAACTGCTTTTAGCTATGGTCGTCCTTATGCTGAAGATATGTTGATTTGGGATTTTACCATTCATAATAAAAGCGGCAGACAACTCGATAGTGTCTATGTAGGATACATTGCAATTTTTAGACCTGATTATGATAACAAAGATTTGATAAATATAATTGATAGCAATCCCAAAGATGCCAACACCAATGGCGACTTTGTTTATGTGTGGGATGTAAACAATACAAAAGATGGCGCCTGGGCAAAAGATCCTTCGCCGCTGGGAATGATCGGTTTAAATGTTTTAGAAACTCCCAAGAATATTGGTGTAACTGATTTTCATTTTTTCAATCGAGAAGTAGCGCCGAAAGTTGATGAGGAAATGTGGCCTGTTATCTGTAGTAATCCGAAGGATCGTAATTTGGGAATTCCCAAAGCAATTTTTCATGGAGCCAACCGCCGAATGGATACTACCAAACCTGATAGCATGAAAGTATATTTTCCGGAAGGCGCACCCTTAAATTATTTTATTATGTCCGGGCCATTTACTCTTGCACCGAATGAATCGGTAAAATCTTCTGTTGCTGTTGTCATGGGAAACTCCGGCAGTATTCCAAATCAGCCCGATACAACTGATCTAATGAAAAATTTAAGAGTCGTTCAACAAATGTATAAACGTAGTTACCAGGGTTCCGGACCACCGGCAACGCCGAAGGTAAGTGTTAACGCCGGCAATAAACAAATTCGTTTAGCGTGGGATTCAGATGCTGAAAGTTCCAAAGATGCATTAACAGGAGAAAATGATTTTGAAGGTTACAAAATTTATAGAAGCGACGATCTTGGTAAAACCTGGGGATCACCAGTCACAGATTATTTTGGAAATGTAATAGGTTTCAAACCAATCAAAATTTTTGATTTGATTGATGGAATAAAAGGTCCCGATCCGGCATACAATCAATCATTAGGAGATGATACAGGATTAAAGCACAGTTATGTTGACGCAAATTTAATCAACGGAGTTGAATATTGGTATTGTGTTACTGCTTATGATAAAGGGAATCAAACACTGAACAATCTCGAACAGTCTTATCAATCGGCGCTTGGGCATTCTACGATGCAAGCAAACACTGTTTCCGTAATTCCTGGTGTTAAAGCACAAAATTATATTCCTCCAAATTATAGTCCTCAATCTAATATAGCCGGGGCAATACCGCCTATTGGAGGTTTCTCACAAGGTCTTGTTAAAGTAGATATTGTTAATCCGGAATTAATTAAAGGAGATGATTACTTAATAACATTTGTAGACTCTGCAGTGCAAGTTGTAGGAACTAAGAAAAATTATGTTCTTGGTTTCAATCTATATAGAATTTCTGCTGGAACAAGAGTTAAAACATTATTATTAGATCATCATCTTTTTTCTGATAACACCGGAGATAATTTACCAATAATAGATGGATTTCGATTAACTGTGCAAAATTCTCCGTCTGGTGTAGAATTTATTGGATGGACAAAAGTTAAAGGTGATACATGTACTTTTGATTGGCGCACAGGTCCTGTATTGAAATATAAAAACAGGCTCGATATAGTACCAGAAACAATTTATTCTACAGATGATTTCCGTATTACAATTGATACTTCTCCGTCCGGCGGGCTTATGGCACATTGGTATGATTTCTTTACTAATAAGGATCAAAAAACGCTTCAACATCTGCCGCTGAAGGTTGAAGTTATTACAGATCCAGCAAATCCAATAGACATAAGTAATAATACCTGGCTTTATGAATTTGCTGTATTAGCTCCCGAAGACTATAGACAAAATTATTATAGCCCTTTAGGATGGGATTTAATTCCAGGCGGTAAAGGATATACCAAAGGCAGTTCGGGTTTTTATGAAAAATATTCTGATGTTCTAGTATTAGAGCAGGTTAAGGTTAATAGCACAACTCGTGATACCACTTACTCTGGGCTTTACCTGAATACAAATAATTTTCCAGATTCTTATACGAATGCTGATGGAGACCCAGTTTTTAAAAGATCTGTTCCTCCTTCCAATGGCGATCAGTTTACTATAAAAACTTATAAACCTTTTAGAAAAGAAATTAGATATGAATTTAATACACAGAAAGCAACATATTCATCAACACAAGAGATTGACTTAAATAAAATTCGAGTCGTACCGGATCCATACATAGTTGCTAACGTTTGGGAAACAAATCAGTTCGGCAAGAAACTAATGTTTAATCATTTACCGAATGAATGCAAGATTTCAATCTTTACAGTAGCAGGAGACCACATTGCCGATATTGATCATAATGATAATAAGGGATACGAGTATTGGGACATGCGAACCTACAACAGTCAATACATTGCTTACGGTTTATATGTGTATGTTGTTTCAATTCCGAACGGACAAAAGAAGATCGGAAAATTTCTTGTTATTAAATAATTACTCCTGAGCTAATGGAGATAAAAAACCGATGATAATAATAATTTTATTTATAATTCTAATATCCTTACCGGTAAATAATTATTGCCAAGGTTTTTCAAAAGTTGGCACTGCTGCTGCGCAATTCCTAAAAATTGGTGTTGGTGCAAGAGCAATGGGAATGGGTGAAACTTTTGCTGCGGTTGCTAATGATGTAACCGCGCTGTATTGGAATCCGGCAGGAATTACAAACCTACAATCTATATCTGTCGGAGTAAGTCATTCACAATGGTTTGCGGAAATTTTCCACAACTATGCTGGAATGGTAATCCCTTTAGGCGATAGTGATGCATTGGGTATTAGCGCAATATCATTAACAACCGGAGAACAAGAAGTTACAACTGTAGAACAACCCGATGGTACGGGTGTCTTTTATAATGTGAATGATATTGCATTTGGATTATCGTATGCTCGTTCATTAACCGATCGTTTTTCAGTTGGATTGACTGTAAAATATATTCAACAAAGCGCTTATAATGAATCTGCTAATACTATTGCAATAGATTTAGGAACTTATCTGCGGACAGGATTTCACAATTTAGTAATTGCAATGTGTGTATCAAACTTTGGCGGAAATATGCAGCTCGAAGGACGCGACTTGATAGCATTGGCTGATTTAAATAAAGGAATCTCGGGAGAATATAACCCTGATGCGCGCTTAAAAACAGAATCATGGTCTTTACCTTTAAATTTCCGTGTTGGTATTGCAATGGATATTGTTGGCGGTAAAGATCCTTTAATCCAATCCGAATACCATCGTTTTACAATGGCGCTGGATGGTAATCATCCCAATGATAACAACGAGAGAGTGAACATTGGCGGTGAATATTCATGGAATGAAACATTCTTTGCAAGACTTGGCTACAAAATAAATTATGATATAGAAAATTGGACTTTCGGTGCCGGAGTTAAATTGAATCTCGGCGGTCAGGCTCTGAGCTTCGATTACGCATTGGTTGATTATAACGACTTAGGAAAGGTGTCCCGTATTTCTATCGAATTGGGATTCTAAACTTTGCTTAGTGATAAAAGAGAACTAAAAGAGATTAATGCACATGCAATTATCTCTTCACCAAAAGTCATTCCCTATTTTATATATCTATGAAATCTATTACTAATACTAATTACAGAACTATAAAGGAACTTGGAGTACATGAACATGAAAA
>CAYHWX010000178.1:0-6045 GCA_964360245.1 uncultured Vicingus sp. | reverse complement strand
AGGTTTGATGGCCCTTTTTTTCTAAGTGTTCTAATATTTTTAATACATGTATCCTATAACCATGGTTTGCCGTCAGGTCGTGACCCCTGTCACCAACGATATATAAGATATTAAGTCTTTTCATGATTTAATGTATCTTGTTTTTTCGCCAGAATACGGATATCCTTATCAAAAAACAACAATAATGGGTAAAAAAATACTCTTGGATGTTTTATTGTTTTCTGAATTATTTTCTTCAGTATCCGCTTGAATAGCGGGTCGCTCCTTTTAATAACAATGGCGAGATTGGGCGGTAATAAATGGGATGTAAATCCCTTTTTTCGTAATAAGCTCTGTAATTTAAAAGGATTAATCTCCATCTCGAACAGGTGACCGCTTATAGGGTCTGTGTACTTATAAGCCGGTTTAGTCTGTATCGTTTCATTTTTTATGTATTGGGTGACACTATATAAAATTTCTTGCCTTTTCATTCCTTGTGTTTTTTGTACACAGTCAGTTATTTCTTTTTCTGTCAACAAGGGGAAATGCTGCCGGATAATTTTTTCTCTCGTGACTTTATAAGGTTCTTTAATTCCCAACTGTGGACGACCAGAAACAGGGCCGTTTTCTGCGATATATCTCAATCTTTTCCGTTGCCTTTTTTCAGATAAAAAAGGTAATTGTAATTTATTATTTTCATCTTTCATAAAGATACAGCCTTCTGTTTGCAAGACTCGGTGGATATCGTTTAAAATAGTATTAAAAACATCTCCAGATACATGTGAAGCCACTTCTTGCATTATTATGGTATTAATAGATTTATCCTTAAAGTGAACCAGTCCGTTTTGCGAAAATACAGGTTCTATATTTTCCACGTCTAGTTTTAAGAATTCTATAAGCTTTTTAAAGGTTAGAATGTATTCCTCGTTGTCATCCAGGCCGATAACTTTCTTTGCACCCAGGAGAGAAAAAATAATGCAATCGAAACCCATACCGCATCCAAAATCTAGGACTACCTTGTCTTTAGAATTTGTTATAGCAAAAATATATTTTTTAGTTTCCAATACTTTTGTAAATGTTTCTGGTTTTTTGAAAATAGTATGAAAATATGTGTAAAAACGGGGTGAAAGTATTTTTTCGATATCTTTCTTTGGCAGGTAAAATATATCTCTTATAGCATTAAATGATTGCATTGATAAGGTCGTAAGGTTTATACGGTCTTTAAATTTTAACAGCTAATACCCTATAGGCAGAAGCTATGGTATCTACATACGTGTTCGAATTTCTTGTTTTATAATTTAGTAAAGGGAATATAAATAAACGTAACAAGCGATATTTGAAACAATTTTTAGAGGTTAACCAGTCTTGAATAATTCGAGCCAATGTGTGATAAACAGTGTGAACCCCTTCGAGCTTAACCACCGAAAAGCCATTTTCTTCGACTAGTTTTTTCAAACCGTATTTTGTATATCTTTGGAAATCACCAGGGTCTAAATGTTCTGGTTGCAGAAATGGAACGCATAAGTAAAGATATCCGCCTCTTTTCATGACCCTGTTGAATTCTTTTATCACTTTGTCTGGGTTAACTACGTGCTCAAGGACTGCATTACATATTATTGCATCAAAAAATCCATCTTTTATCGGGATGTTATCTAAATTAGAATAAACATGAACATTTTTAGTATGTAATCCACCTGGAAGGTCTTGATTAAATAATTTCCCACTGATAAATGGGGAAATATCCCTATCCCCTGCCCCTGCATTTAGTACATTTCCATTGAAATATTTAAAATACTCTTTCAATTCTTCTTGCAATGACGGCCAGATTACTGGAGTAAAAATTTTTGTCTTAAGGATTTTTAAATATGACATATTTCTGTATTTTTCATGACAAATATTATTCATAAATTCATTTTGATTTATATATACGTAATTCTTTATAACCAGCTAACTCTTCATACTTATTATTACGAAGCATTTCTTCTATAGTTTGCTTTAGTCCATTATCGTTTGCATCTATGTAGTAATTGTCTAGAACTAAGTAATGTGCCTTCTCTTCAAATGTAGGAGAATAGTACTCAAGCAGGCGTAAGTAAGGCATTTCAATAAAGTAAGCGCCGAGTATGTTGTGAGTCCATAATACTCGCTGTGGATTCATCTCTTTTTTAAAACGATGGATTTCGGGTAAAGTTTCCAAATCTGCCGAAGTAGGCCATTGTTGTCTTATTATTCGTGCGGGGTAATGATTGTTGTATAAAATAATGCCAGACAACATAATTGTAATAGATATTTTTTGCAAACCCAAGGGAAGGCTGAAAAACCATCCTTGTTTTTTTTCCCATGTGGATAATGCAATTATCACAGCAATAAAAATTATTATTGTTGGTAAATCTTGATAATGATGATTAATGGTCGACATGGCTGGCTTGTTTGATAATAAAGAAGTACCAAAAGCAGGCAAAATAAAAAGCAGAGTCCTGGGATTTAAAAGCGGTAAAAAACCAACGGATAGCAAAACAAGAAAGATAAATTCTGCCTTTTGTGGTAGAAGCTCAAAAGGACCGAGTCTATCCAGTTGTAGGTTGGGGATACCTCCTGAAAGATAAGGCGTTAATACATAAACAATAATTATGCCGGCAATTACACCACCTGATGTAATAAGAATTCCTAATTTTCTTTCTTTTTGAAAAAGAAAAAGCCAGACACCGACACTTAACCAAACCAAAGCCATGTTTTCTTTGAAACCTAATAACCACAGTAAATTAAGCACAAATAAAATATAGTGTTTTTTTAGATACAAATAAAAAGCAAGCAGTATAAAAGGCAGTGCTAGGTTGCTTATCTGAAATTCATGAATGAGGACCTTTGACATAGCGTAATTGATCAGCCACAAAAAGAGTATTAGATAGCGCCATTTTTTATCCTGCAAATAGAATTTCGATATTTCCCATAAGATAGGCAAACAAACCAGATAAGTTATCCATCGTGCAAAAAGTAACCATAGAATGCTGGGTTTTAGCCAAAACAAAGGTGCGAATAAGGCAAGGTTTGGTGTAAAATGGTCTGCCCAGGCTGACGTTTGCGATAATACATCGTGATAAAATCCCCCTCCTGAGCTTATGTTGAAAATAAGATGGGCAAAAGCTCCTGTATCGTAAATAGCATAGGCAACAGAAAAATATTTTGTAAAGATATGGATAAGCCAACCCAGCCCTTGAAATACAAGTAAAATCAAAAAGAACCGTTTGTTCAGAATATCTGAAAGTGTCGAATAGCTGTCGTCATAAACACTTTTTACCAGAAAATAGAGCAAGAACAGTCCCAGGAAGCCAATCCATTTGCTCATTTCAAAGCCAGCTAAATTAACCCATTCAAAAAGAAATAAAGATAAAAAAAGCCCCTTATTCTTATTTAAACCAAACAACGCCTTCACGTAACTTAACCTCTTTTAAATGTATATTAAATTTTTTATGAATTAAATCTTTTGTCCTTTGATCAAGGACACATATATTCTTATTTACCACAGCATCTTCAAAGCCATGTTTCGTGGGATAAAAAGTCTTTTCTGTGTAAATCCTATGGAAATTATACCGTTCGTAAAGCAGACAACTACTCCAATCCCCGGCAATGAGATAATCCTTGTGTGTCATTTTGTTAACATTTTCACACAAGCTCTTAAAGAGTTCGTTTGAAATTTTATCTTTATAAACACCGCAAGTACTTTTATAAATAGAAAAGATAACTATAATAAAAAGTGTGATATTAATATATTTAGATTTATCTTTAAGGCTTGATATATTTCTTAAATTTATAACCAGAATTCCACCTGTAATAGACAACCATGGGAAGAATACTTGCATTTTTGCAAATTTATTGTCTGGCATACATGAAATTAGTCCAATAAACATTACAGAAAGTAACCCAAGATATTTATAAAATAAATAATTTTTTAACAACAGCATCCATAGCCCGCCAATTATTACGAATATTATAATATAATTAAAATCATATAAAATATGATACAGGGTGTCTCTTAACCTCCAGAAGAAAGGGAAGTAATTGTATATTCCATAGCTTGTAGTGCCCAGTACCCCCCTTGGAGAATACCACAAATCATTCCAATAAATATATAAGAAAATTATGTAAAGCGGTAGTATGTAGAAAATACATTTTAAAATCCTTTTATAAGAGAAATATCTCAAAAAAAATAATGGGATTGTTACAACTGTTATAGGATTCATTAATTGGGCCACCAGGAAAAACACAGCAGTCAGGAGATCGCTCTTTTGATACAGCCAGAAAAGTATAGCGAGTAGTATGAATACCGTTTGGGCCTGGTAGACATCGGTAAAAACAGAGTTCTCAAAAAAGGTCTTTGAAGAAAGTAAGATGCCAGCGCTAAAATAACTGGCAAGTACATCTTCTGTTAGTTTATAGCATATCAAAAAGGTTGCTGAAATACCCACTGCGCTCAATAATGCGGCAAGGATGTTCATTGATAAATCGATGGGAAGAGGCATCATGCGGGTAAACAAGATTCCAACAGCAATATATCCCCAATGAACGGTCCTCTCGTGTAAATTCATATCTTCTATTTGCTGATTATATGCAGCCGAATCGCCATTTATGGGTAGGCAATCAGAAACAAATGTGAGAAAAAGTAAAAGGGAAAGAGTGAACAATAGAAATGAATGAGAAATAATTTTATATTTCGAAGGCATTTTTCTAAATAGATTCTTTCTTTCCGTGATGGTAAATAGCTTTATACGCATTCTCCTTCAAAAAATCTTTGCCTTCGTTGCCTTTTTGTAGTATTATTTCGACAAAAAGTTCCTTTAGATTTATATTTACGAAGATAGGGTTCAATGTATATTGGATTAGTAGTTTAACTAAAAAGTTTTTTTTCTTCAATAATTATTTTTGTCATATACACTTAACATTAAATTCCCTTAATTTTCTTTCATTGATAAAGATTAACTGAGGAAAAGTGGTCCATGTTGAGGAATAGAAGATGCATTTAGCAGAAAATGTATACCACTCAAGGCGAAGAATGATTATCCTGCTTGGTATCATTCTTATTTTTGGGGGTCTTGTACGTGTATTTTCTTTTAGTGGATGCTTTGGTTCCGATGATCTTACATATGCTAATTTAGCTTATCAGATAGCAAATAATGCCTTTAAGATAGGAGACAATAGCGCGTATATATCTCGATTACGTATTGGACTGCTTGTTCCTGTTGCTTTAGGTTTCAAGGTCACTGGTCCGAATGAAATTGTTATGATAATATACCCATTCTTAGTTTCTATGCTCGGTATCATTCTCGCATTTTTTACTGGACGAGCTTTTTTCAATGACCGTGTAGGTCTATTCGCTGCCATGCTACAATCAGTTCTTCCCTTCGATGTACGTTCTGCTTCTATGTTAGAACCTGACCTTTCCGCTGCCTTTTGGGCTAACGTTGGGGTTTTGCTTCTCTTTTATGGTTCAAACCGATTGACATGGGCAGCAAAGCTTACGTTTGCTGGCATGTCAGGTCTCGCTCTTGGGTTCGCTTGGCTGACCAAGGAAAGCATTGGGTATTTATTTCCGTTAATTGGTGCGTATTTGGTTTGGATTAGTTACCGCCAAAGACGAAATCTTGTTCTCTTTATTGGTACGACTTTAATGATTACGGCTGTGTTGATGGTAGAATCAGTAACTTACTATATACATACTGGAGATTTCTTATATCGGTTTCATAAAATATATGAAACAGCTCAATACATACATTTTTTACAATGGGATTTGTCAGAAGGGGCAAAACTAGGTTGGAAGGAAAGCTGCTCTTCTACAGTGGCAAAAGTAGCAAAAAGAATACTAAAAGACGGGCCTATGATAATATTTGTAAATAGAAGCTTTGGATTCGTCACCGGGGTAGCCATACTTGCCGTTGGATATGCATCGGTCAGAAGACTGCGTCCATTTATACTTCCTGGGATATGGTTCTTATCCTTAGCCATTATGTTCAATTTTGGATCATTAAGTTTACAATCTTATAAACCGTTTTTTCTAGACTACAGATACCT
>CAYHWX010000177.1:0-6086 GCA_964360245.1 uncultured Vicingus sp. | reverse complement strand
TTTAGGAGTTGGAGTTCCATTATCAGGAAGTGGAACGCCGTTATTCATAGGTGCAGAAGGCATTGTTTTTGCATCAATTTGTTCAGTCATTTTTGATTGTGCTCCTGTTTCATCATCTGGAGTTGTAGTAGAATTACTATATGCTGCTGACCAAATGCTCAATAAAACAAGAGCGATACCCATTGTCCATGTTGCTTTTTCTAAAAAATCAGTTGTTTTTCTTACTCCCATTACTTGGTTGTTGGTTGAGAACGCTGAATTTAACCCTCCTTTAGGGTTTTGTATTAATACGATTAGAACAAGTAGCACACAAACTATTATTACCAATACTGAAATTAAATATATCATTACTTAAGTTTTAATTTTAAAATTTTAATCTGGGCTGCAAAATAACTTCTTTTTTTTGGATTTTTCAAAGATAATTTTTCATAAGTGTTTATTGCCTCTTGAAAGTTACCCTGCTCAACATGAATTAATGCTAATGTTTCACTTACAAATCCTGAATCTGTAACACTTAACCGTGCCATGTTGGTAGGTGAATAAAATTTAGTTTTTTTAGGTTCAATTCTTGGATCTTCTTGAATAAATCGATTGATAATATCCTGATTAATTTCTCTTTTTCTTACAGTTGGTTTCTCATTCTCATCTTGGGAAAGTTTTTGGGATTTTTCTCCACTAAAATGTTTTAACCAGTCTGAAAATGTATGTACTGTATTTACATCAAATAAATTAATTTCTTGGGCTGCTACATTTTCTTCTTCAACTTCCAAATTTTGTGTATATTCAGTTGATTCGAGCAAGATACTGCTACTTATAGCCTGACTTAAATATTCTTTTTCTAAAATATCTATTTCTTTTTTCCATTTAACTGGCATCAGCTTCTCATCAACTTCAGTTAATAGATTTGAAATATTGTCGTTTTCAATTTTTTCTTTTTCAACAAGTATTTTTGATTTAGTTTGATGATGAATGTGTTGAAATAGTTTAACTCGGTCAGTACAATAGGTGGCTGCTTTTTTTAATTGTTCATCAAACAAAATACTATTACTTGAGTTTAATTGAATAGCATGCATTAAATGCCCAGTCTGACAATATGGAAATTCTTTTACCAGTGGTAAAATTTCATTTTCAGAAACAGAAGAAATTAATTCTGATTGATTTAAGTATTGTATAAAATTATTGACTTGCATTACCAGTTACTTACTGCTTTGTTAAAAATATCTTGAGTTAATTGGTCATTAATATCTTTTATTAATTGATCTTCAATACTAGCCAAATTCTGCGAACTTTCATAATCAGAATAACGTGTAAAACTAGTTTCAAAATCTTGTTCTTTGTCTTTCATGTTGGTAAATTTTACTTTAGCAGTTATCGACAGTCGATTTAATGCTGCGGTTTCGTTACCTTGAATTGCAACTGAAGTTATTGTATATCCTGTTATTGAACCTTCAAATTGTAAATCACCATTTTTAGAGACAATATCTAAATTTGTTTGAGATAGAAATTTATCTTTTAGAGCCTCTGTAAATGATTGTGTTAAGTTAACATTGGCTAAAGGAGCAAAATTTTGAAAAGTTTTAACTGAAACTGTTTTCACATCTTCAGGAATTGAAGCTCCTGAAAAAGAATAGTTCACTTTACAGGAAAAGGTTATGCCTAATACAAAGAGGAAAACTATATATTTAATATTAAATTTCATTATCAATTATCTATGGAATACTCTTTAATTTTTCGATACAAGGTTCTTTCTGAAATACCCAATTCTTCTGCTGCTTTTTTACGTTTTCCTTGATATTTATCTAGTGCTTTGGTTATCATTTCTTTTTCTTTATCTGCCAAAGATAAAGACTCCTCAATCACTTCTTCAACTTGATTAATTTGTTCCTTCTTAGGAAGTATTTGTGGTTTATATATTTGTGTTTCTTCTTCATCTTCTTGTTGATGAGTTTTATCATATAATTTTTTAAAACTTCTAACTAAAGTTGGATTATTTTCAAAATCAGAAATATCTGCTCCATTATTTTTAATCAAATCTAAAACGATATGTTTCAATTCTGTTACATCGCCTTTTAAATCAAACAACACTTTGTATAAAATATCTCTTTCTGATAGGTCCGAATTTTCTGCCCCTTTATATAAAGCTGGCAGTGAATTTGTATTCACTTCGGGTAAATAATTTAATATTATTTCAGCAGTAATATCTCTCGAACTTTCAATAACAGAAACTTGTTCAGCAACATTTTTTAACTGCCTAACATTTCCAGTCCATCTAAAATTTTCTAAAAGACTTACTGCTTCTGAATTTAATTTTACAGGTGGCATTCTATATTTGTTGGCAAAATCGGATGCAAATTTTCTAAACAATAAATGAACATCTTCTTTTCGCTCTCTTAATGATGGCAAATGAATTGGAACTGTATTTAAACGATAAAATAAATCTTCTCTAAATTTTCCTTTTCTAATCGCTTCGGGTACAGTAACATTTGTTGCTGCAACAACCCTAATATCCGTTTTTAATACCTTTGATGACCCAACTTTAATAAATTCACCTGTTTCTAAAACTCTTAACAATCTCACTTGTGTTTGTATAGGAAGTTCTGCTATTTCATCTAAAAAAATAGTTCCTCCATCTGCAACTTCAAAATATCCTTTACGAGCTTCATGAGCCCCAGTAAAAGCACCTTTTTCATGTCCAAATAATTCCGAATCAATAGTTCCCTCAGGAATTGCTCCACAGTTTACCGCAATGTATTTATTATGTTTTCGTGCACTTAATTGGTGAATTATTTGAGGCATTATTTCTTTTCCAACTCCACTCTCACCAGTAATTAGCACCGACAAATCTGTTAACGCTACCTGAGCAGCAATGTCAATTGCTCTATCTAATAATGGTGATGTGCCTATAATTCCAAAACGTTGTTTTATTTGTTGTGTATTCATTTTAATTTTAATTTACAGCTTCACCAAGAAGCGTTCCTCCTGTACAATCATAGACTTTAACTTGTACATAATCTCCTACTTTATGTTTTCCTTTTGGAAAAACTACTACCGCATTTTGGGATGTTCTTCCTGCTAATTCATTAGTTGATTTTTTAGAAATTTTTTCTACCAACACCTCATAAACGCGACCAACATAATTTTTATTTGCCTCAAAAGAATGATTTCTTTGTAAAGCTACTATCTCCGCTAATCTTCTACTTTTATCTGCTTCAGAAACATCATCTTTTAATTTTCGTTCAGCTAAAGTGTTTGGGCGTTCAGAGTATTTAAACATATAGGCAAAATCATATTTCACATAATTCATTAAAGATAAAGTATCTTGATGTTCTTCTTCTGTTTCAGAGCAGAAACCAGCAATAACATCTGCTGAAATAGCACAATCTGGCATTATTTCTTTAATCTTATCTATTCTGTTCATATACCATTCTCGGGTATAACCTCTGTTCATTAATTCCAATACACGAGAATTTCCACTTTGAAAAGGTAAATGAATATATTGACAAATGTTATCGTATTTTGCCATCATCTGTAAAAACTCATCTGTAATGTCTTTTGGATGTGATGTAGAAAAACGCACTCTCAGCTTAGGACTAATCAAAGCAACTTGTTCCATCAATTGAGAAAAATTCATACTATTTGCTCTTTCTTGTTCTGTTAAAGTGTTATCATCTTTTTTTAACCCGTCAACTCCTTGCCACAAATAAGAATCTACATTTTGACCTAAAAGCGTTACTTCTTTAAATCCTTTCTGAAATAAATCTCTCGCTTCAGCCAAAATACTCTCCGGATTTCTACTTCTTTCTCTTCCTCTCGTAAATGGAACTACGCAAAAAGTACACATGTTATCACATCCTCTGGTAATAGAAATAAATGCAGTAACGCCATTACTTAATAAACGAACAGGACTAATGTCTGCATACGTCTCTTCTTTTGATAAAATTACATTTACTGCTTTTTTCCCTTCGTCAACTTGTTCCACTAAATTGGGTAAATCTCTGTAAGCATCTGGTCCAACAACAATATCAACTAATCTTTCTTCTTCTAAAAATTTTGCTTTCAATCGCTCTGCCATACAACCCAATACACCAATTATCATTTCTGGCTTTTTCTTTTTTGCTTTCTGAAAAGATCTTAGTCGTTGGCGAATGGTTTGCTCCGCTTTTTCACGAATAGAACAGGTGTTAACAAAAACCACATCTGCTTCTTCTAATTGATTGGTAGTATTAAATCCATTGCTTGATAATATAGAAGCTACTATTTCACTATCAGAAAAATTCATCTGACAGCCATAGCTTTCAATGTAAACCTTTCTATTTCCCTTCTCTTCTACCTCAAGTGAGACAGTGCTCCCTTGAATCGCTTCATCAATAATTTTATTTCCTAACTCCATATCACTTTTTCATTCGGACAACAAAATTACTCAATTTTTAGGTTTAATGACAAAATGACATAAAACAAAAAATTTGCACAATTGAAAAATATATATTATTTCATAATATAAGGGGAGTTGAAAAAAGAGTTATTTGGAAATATAAAATATTATTTCATTTCTTTGTAAAAAAGTATTGCTCTTAAATAATTTATATGACAAAGAATTTAGTGATTGTTGAATCACCTGCGAAAGCAAAAACCATTGAGAAATTTCTAGGAAAAGATTATACTGTTAAATCAAGTTTTGGTCATATAAGAGATTTGCCTGGCAACGACATTTCTGTTGATATAAAAAATAATTTTGAACCCAACTATGTTGTTCCAACTGATAAAAAGAAAATAGTCGCTGAATTAAAAAAATTAGCTAAAGAAGCACAAACAGTATGGCTAGCATCGGATGAGGACCGTGAAGGAGAAGCCATTTCTTGGCATTTATTAATAGCACTTGATTTAAAAGAAGAAAAAACAAAACGTATTGTTTTTCATGAAATAACAAAATCTGCTATTACCACAGCCATTGAAAATCCAAGAAAAATAAATAAAAACTTAGTAGATGCTCAACAAGCTAGACGAGTTTTAGATAGATTAGTTGGTTACGAACTTTCTCCAGTTTTATGGAAAAAAGTAAAACCGTCTTTATCTGCTGGAAGAGTTCAATCTGTTGCCGTTCGTTTAATCGTTGAAAGAGAACGAGAAATTTTAAATTTTAAATATGTTTCCTCTTATAAAGTTGTTGCTAACTTTTTAGTAAGTAATAGCTCAATTTTAAAAGCGGAATTACCACATCGTTTTAAAACCAAACCAGAAGCGGAAAAATTTCTAACTAAATGTGCAACTGCAGAGTTTACTATTGCAGATTTAGAAACTAAACCTGCAAAAAAATCTCCCGCACCACCTTTTACAACCTCTACTCTACAGCAAGAAGCAAGCAGAAAATTAGGTTTTTCTGTATCCCAAACCATGACGGTTGCTCAACGTTTATACGAAGCAGGTAAGATTACTTACATGAGAACCGATTCTGTAAATTTATCAAACGATGCGATTGGTGCAGCAAAAAAAGAAATCACAAAATCTTATGGTGAGGAATATTCACAAATAAGAAAATACACCACAAAATCTAAAGGTGCACAGGAAGCTCATGAGGCTATTCGTCCAACTTACATGAACGAGCACTCAATTTCAGGTGATGCAGGACAAGCAAGACTCTATGATTTGATATGGAAAAGAGCAATTGCTTCACAAATGAGTGATGCAAAATTAGAAAAGACAAGTGTACAAATAAACATTTCAACCACTACCGAAAATTTTGTTGCTAAAGGGGAAGTGCTAATTTTTGATGGATTTTTAAAAGTTTATTTAGAATCAACGGATGATGAACACAATGAAGATAAAGAAGGAATCTTGCCTCCATTATCTGTCGGAGAAAAACTAATTGTTCAAGAAATTTCTGCAACAGAACGATTTTCCCATTATCCTCCAAGATATACAGAAGCTAGTTTAGTAAAAAAATTAGAAGAACTTGGTATTGGAAGACCTTCTACCTACGCACCAACAATTTCTACCGTTCAAAAAAGAGGTTACGTGGTGAAAGAAGATAGAGATGGAAATCAAAGAAACTTTACACAATTAACCTTGAAAAAAGGAAAAATAACTGA
>CAYHWX010000176.1:0-6115 GCA_964360245.1 uncultured Vicingus sp. | reverse complement strand
AGATTTTGTACACGGCCAAGCAAGAGGCAGTATGTAATTTTAGTGTGGCCGAAAGTATTACTGGAAGCGAGGCCCCCAAATGGCACAAGGTGGTCGTCTGGGGACGGCAAGCAGAACTGTGTTCCGCCCAACTGGATAAAGGTGCTCAGGTCTTTGCGCGAGGCCGCAATGTCGAGTGCGAGTTTAAGACCAAGGAAGGTGCAGAGAAAAAATACACGGAGCTGCGCGCGGATTTAATCGGGATTTCAATGGACTCGTAGGGAGGTGATTGATGAATGAAATGCATTTAAATAAAACCTGGCTCAACTGCGATGAAGCTGCATTGTATCTTGGAAAAACAAGGAATGCATTGTGGCTCTTAGTGAGCAAGGGAATGCTGGTTAAAAGGAAATGGCATCGACGGCTTTATTTTAAGCGCACCGAACTTGATTATCTTTTAGAAGCAACAAAAATTTGAGGAGGCGACAATGGCAATTACATCAATCAATACCCCAAATGGGGAACAGTTATTTGAGGTGTATGTAAACCTGAGAAGTAAATCAATGCCGCACATCAGACACCAAAAACGAATCAGGGGATTAAGAAGTAACGCCGAGGCCACCAGAAAAGAGAAAAATTTAATCAAAGAGCTTTCTTTAAAAGTGGCACAGCAAGAAGGTCACGGATTGACCTGGAGGATGGTTATCAACCAATGGGCGGCTTCGGCCGCCTCCCCTTCCCTCTCTGGGAAAAATTATAATCCTGTTACCATCAGAGATTATGTCGCCATGCTTTTCAAATGGACAAAGGATTGGATTGATCATCCTGCCGCAGAGATAACCAGAGGTGAGGGACGCGAAGTTTTAGAACGTGTTTTGGAAGAAGGGCGAAGCAAGGCATTTCAAAAGAGGCTTAAAAATACAATCAATATGATCTTCAATTGGGCCATCGAAGAGCGAGTCATCAGAGGTGTTCATCATAGTCCAGTCTTTGGCGTAAAAATTGTCCTTAAGCAGGATAAGCGCCCGGAGATTTTAAAGGGTGATGAAATCAGAAAACTTCTGTACGAAGCCAAAGTGCAAAAACATGAATGGTATTTTATTTGGGCCATGGCCCTACTTACTGGCATGAGAAATGGAGAACTCTACTCCATCCGATGGGCAGATGTTGATTTAGAAAATAAAATGATCAAAGTTGAAAGGTCGTACAATTTTAGAATCGGTAAATTTAAGGATACTAAAGCTGGGTATTGGAGGAGTGTTCCAATTTCGTCCGAACTAAAAAGTTTAATTTTAGAAATCAAGAAGAGTTCTAAAAGCGAATTTATTTTGCCGCGACTGACTTTTTGGCGGGAAAGAAGGCAGGCTTTTGTGTTAAAAGAATTTTGCCGCTCAATCGGACTTTCAGAAATCCGTTTCCATACCCTGCGGGCCTGCTTTGCCACCCAGCTTATTGGCTAAGGGGTGGAGCCTGTGAAGGTTATGAAAATTTGTGGATGGAAAGACCTTAAGACGCTGGCCATTTATCTGAGGCTTTCTGGGGTGGATGAGAGGGGGGCAACTGAGGGGCTCCGTTTATTGCCTAATATGGCTAAAAATGTATTTTCTGTTGCAGACTTTAAAAGTAAAAACACGTAAATACAGCATATTACGAAACATTAAACTTAGAGCCATTGATTTATGTCGAAAAAAATGCTAAAGTGTTGCACAGTGCAACCCGAACTGGTATGGAGACCTACGTGGGACTTGTAGAGAAGCGAAAGAGGTTTTACCAGATAAGGGGAACCTGCAAAATTATAGTTAGATACCATGCTTATGCCGATCATCCAGAGAGGAACTTTTCGGAACTGGAGCTTAAGAATTTGGTAAAAAACAGCATGGGACGGGTGACTGACAATACATCACCCGAAGCTATTCCAGAATCATTCTTATACCTGCCAAAGGATGATGATGAACGGGAATGTAAATTAGTTATTTTGCTTAAAGAGATTGAAATTGAGGATGAGAAAGGCACGACCACAAAAGAAACCATTATAGTGTGTAGTGCATGGCGAGAGGTTTAAATATGAAGCTAAAAAAATTGGTTGTTCCCAAATTCCTCCATCAGGATGTTTTCGGGAAACAAGTCTTTAGCGATGTCGAAATTTTATTTGACCCTGAAAAAAAAGTGATTAGTCCTGAAAGCTTTGATCAGGGCAAAGATGAGTTCTATCTCTCGGATGATGAAATTGATAAATTATCTGGGGACTCTGTAAGTAGATATTTAAATAGCAAACTGCCTTCTATTCTCCAAGGTGATGCCACACTGTCTGGGATGGAAATTGATGCTATCGTCACTTTTTTAAAAGTTAATAGGAGCGAATTTTCAGATTTAATTGGTCTTGATAAGGCCAGCGTTACAAGAATTATTAAAGAGGAACAAGCAATCAAAAAAGATATCCTTATGCTGATCGTTGCACGTTTGAAAGATGAGATTGAAAGCCCAGGGATATCAAGAGTTCTTCTCAACAAGATTCGTGACAAGAAAAATGAAAATGAAATTAAAAACCTCAACCTTGATGTTTTCGCAATCGCCGAGTATCTAGTTCGCTTCTTTGAAAAGGAGTTGGATAACATCACACCTTTAAAACTTCAAAAACTTCTCTATTATGCTCAGGGCATAGCTTTGGGCCGATACAGCAAGCGATTATTTAATGAACAATTTCTGTCATGGGAACATGGCCCAGTTGTGAAATCTGTGTACGATAAATATAAGGTTATTGGCAGTAATCCAATACAAGCAGATCAAGATTTGGATATTTCTGAAGTTGAAAAAAACGATATCGCTATAAATGTATTAAAGGAAACAATTTCATTGTACGGGATTTATAGTGCATGGACGCTTAGGAATAAGACTCACAATGAAGCGCCTTGGATTGAGACTGAGCAATGCGACATTATTGATGATGAGAAAATTATAAATTATTTTAGGAATGCTTTAGTTTAAAAAAGGGGCTCACTATGCCGAGCGGATATACTCACTGTTTTTTAGCAAGGAATTTCAATGTTTTGTCTAAGATGCAAAATGATGATCTTAAGTTTCTTCTTAATGAAAAAATTAAATACTTCCAGGTTGGTGCCATCGGCCCCGATCTTCCTTATTCTCAACTTTTAAGGCCCCAAAATTCACTTGAAAAAATTGCAGATGATTTTCACTACAAAAGCACAAACAGGCTGTACTTAGAAGCATTACAAGAGATAAAGAAAATGCCCGAGGGCGATAATAGAGATGAGACATTCTGTTTCTTTCTTGGGTTTGCCTCCCATGTAGTCGCTGATGGTGTCATTCATCCATTCGTCAGAGATAAAGTTGGCGATTATGAACAAAATTCAACAGACCATCGACTACTGGAAATGAGACTTGATGTCATACTTTTGAATGAATATACAAAACTCTCTGGACATGCAGTCAACCTCAATACCTCTGATTATCACCATCAAATTAAGGACGTTTTAAGCAAAGACTTTTCACACATATCCACCTTGTTCGCTGGCCTTATAAAAAACCTTTATGGTTACGATGTCGATAAAACTAATATCGAAGATTGGGTAGATGACATGCATGATATGTTTGGGATTGCAGAGGGGAAATACAATCAGTTTTATGCTTGGGTTCCAGGCCTGAAAGATTACTTATATCGAGATCATGATGATTTATTAAAAAATAAAGAAAAAGATTTGGTCCTAGAAGAAAGAGAGGCAAAGGGAAGGTCAATCAATTTTGCGGGAAGAAAAGTTCATTTTATCAATGAGTGCATTCCAATGTTTTATTCCGCTTTCACTCCTCTTGCGCTCAAATCTTTCAAGTATGTCTATGAGAAGGGACCGATTCTCGCTGATCCAGATTTCCCTGCAATAAATCTAGACACTGGCCGAAGCCTATTTGTTCAGAATGGTAAAAATCTGGATGAACACGTCGTTTATTGGAGTTGAGATGAAACCTATAATCTATATCGCCTATGCAATTTTAATTTTTTCATGTTCCTCAGCTCAATATATAGATTCGGATGTCGATAAAATATCAATTGATATGGGCATTTTAAATCAAAGGCTCCATGGTTATCTCTACAGAAAGAAAATGAACAAAGACCTTAGCAACTTAGATGTGACTCTTTATTTAGAAAGCGTGCGAGAAATAACAGAGCCATCCGAAATCGAATACACTAACCTTCTTGCGAAAAAGGGTGTGGAATATAGAGTAAAAGGGGAGAAAAAAGATTTTAAAATCTGCATTAAAGACCCGAAGCCTTTATTGATATTATGTGACATTGGTAGCACGCCTTTTGTAGAGAAAATTTATAAATCTGATGCAATAAGTATTGATGAAGCCATAGGAAAACTACCATAACGCATTGCCTGATGCATTTTCTCGAACGAACAACGATATAGTGCTTTAATTTGCAAAAAAAGCTATACGTTTGATACGGTATGGCAATATTCTATAAGAAGTATTTCAGAAATAATTTGAGTTTACGCATTCACCGCCTCGTGTTATCGAGTTTGTATGAATATTAAATCAAGGGCCGTTGCCAAGAGTCGACTAGAAACGGTTATAAATTCAGTCTTTGACTATCATCTTCAAGAGGCAATTTGGAGGCTAACAGAGGGTGACACCAATCGTTTAAATAAAGAAAAGGGTGATTCTGTTAGGGATGTATTTCGGAAGTTGGCTGGATCAGAACAAAAAAAAATAAAGACTCTTTATGAGGTTGAGCTTGATCTACCCTATAAACATTGTTTTATTTCATTTTTCAAAAATGAAAACTTTGAAATATCAAATTTACAAACAAAACAGCGGCTATTTGAGTCGGATAAAAAAATTAGAAAAATATATCTTCGCCATACGGATAAGAGATATCTCAAAAAGTCTGTTATTCAATTTGTTTTTGACCATGAATGGAAATTCACAAGCTGGAAAGATATTCCTTCAAGTGGTGGAAAAAAGCTCCGAGAGGAATTCTCTGAAGTACGAAGGCATCCAATCTTTTTAAGATTAAACATTGATTCAGGAAGGCTCGCAATTTCCTATCAAGGCTTCCAGGGTGGTGGAGAGAAGTACGCTTCTGGTGGAATTGTTTACTCTGAACTAATTTCTTCGATCCTTAAAATTGCAGAGATTAACTTCGGCATAGAGCTTATTAATATCAATTTAAAAAACACCATAAAAGAACTGAGTAGTGCAAATAGTAAAAAATTTACAGTGAAAATGATTGATTCTAGCTATAAAGAGCTGAAGCTACTCATGAAAAATTCTTCGACTCAGGGGAAGAGTATCCTCGAAGAGCTGTCAGAGGGGTTAAGTCAATACCTAAAGATACCTTTTGATCGAACATATTTAGCATTTGAAAATTTAATAAAAAACTCGCTTGTTGATGAGGCAAGCCTTTACTGGAATTCAAAAAAAATCAGGACAAATCTAAGATTTTTGCATAATGGGCCTGAAGTAACATTTTCTTGGGACTCAAAAGGAAGCAATAGAAGTTTGTCCGATCAATCAGAGATTATTGATACATTATTCTTGCTATCAGGACATGCTGCCTATGATAACGAAAGAGAAGCGTGGGATTATCTTATTGCGCTTAAAGCTAACTCTGTCATTCGAGCCAATGAAATCATGCAAAAGACAGGATGTAGTGCCGAAATTATTAAGCGTACTATTATGGCCGCTCTTGAATCGGGAATAGTTGCTCCTCGATATAGACTAAAGACCTCTATCGAAATTCAAGATTATGAGAATATATGGAAAGAAAGGCCACAGGATTTTGAAAAGACCTACATTGACTCCCATAGCAATGAAATTGATGCTAGAGATATTTCAAATCTAGAAATTGGCTTTGCTCGCTTAGAGGTTAAGGAGCAATGACGATAGTAAACAATGCTACCCTCCTCACTGATGCCGACTTGATTTCAGAAATGATGACTCGAAATCTGTTCAATGATGATTGGTATGACCTTTACTACGACTTTAACAATCAAAATGTTCAGCAAAAACTAACAGAGCTTCAAGTAATCGATGCTGAGACTCCAGCCCCCATATTGACTGGGATGTCCGATCCTGGCCTAATGCAGCCAGTCGATTCCTATCGTATGGCAGCCAG
>CAYHWX010000175.1:0-6145 GCA_964360245.1 uncultured Vicingus sp. | reverse complement strand
ATGATGAAAATGGGGGCGGTGTATAATGCATATTTGCCATTGTAATCCCTCTTTTTGAAGTAAATGCTTACAATTAATCCCAAAAAGAATGCAAAGAGGCTGTGCGTGCCTGTAAAGCTAAAAAGCACATACAGCATTGAAACTATCTGCGTCAGGATTTTCATAACCAATGCCATTGAAAACAATGAATGCGCTGCCAAAAAAGATGCGTGCTGCTTGAACGCAATTGCAATGCCGCTTGTCTGCATGAATGTGCCTGCTGTTGCATAGCTGTAAATAAGCCAGGGTGAGGCAACAATGAGCGCTGACAGGCAATAAATCAATATTTGCCTTAGCCTATTCTGCCATGGATAACTTCTGTTTCTCAAATAGCTGAATGCCATGTCAAAAAATATGATTGCATCAATGAATACTGCATCAGCCCTGCTTAAGAAAGAGATTCCGCCAAGAATGCCAAGCCAGCAGGCTCTTTTCAGAGTATACTCTTTTCTCCATTTAAGGAAAAAGTATGCAGTTAATGAAATGAAAAAAACGCTGATAGCCCCTTCAACTCCGGTAATATAACTCTTGAAAATTATCGGGCTGAACAGCCAGACAAAAGAGGCAAATATTGCCGCCCTCTTTTCAAAAAACAGGCTGACAATCTTGAAAATAGCTATTGCTGTAAGCAGGTTAAATAAAGTAAGCAATGCCAAACAAAGGCGGATTTGCAAATCAGGGTTATGTTGGAAAAGATAAGCAATTGGAAGCTGCAGGACAAGATAGACTGGATGCGCTGCATTTGTTGGTGAAACTTTGTCAAAAGTCAGCCCGTCTCCATTCACTACATTGTTTGCTGCAACCATGTAATAAAACATGTCGTCTGCGACAAAAGTATTGATATAATCAGGGCTTGAAAACAGGAATGCAACCCTTATAATAAGGGCTATAACAATCAAAATAGCTAAAATCTTCGTGTATTTCTTGTCAGGCATTTTTGAATCAAATCCTACTTAATCTTTCTATCTGCTTTTTGTTATTAAGCATTATTATCCTTTAAGTATTTTGTTATTCAAGGCTCTTTCAGGCATTTGCTTTTTCAGTTTCAGAACATTTATAAATACCTGTTTGGTTCAAATCTTCAATGACAACTTACTTTATTACAGGTGGCGAAGGGTTTATTGGCTATCACCTTACCCGTGAGCTGCTTAAAGACGAGAATGATAAAGTCATTTTATATGATGCATTAAAGCATTATGTGCCTTTAAGCGAGAGCAGCTGGTGCTTTTATCAGGATTATAGGCTAAATACTTTAAAAGATGAAAGAATTACAAGAGTAAGAGGGGACTTACTCAGCAAGGGATTCCTTAGGGAAACTCTTGAGAAATACAAGCCAGAAGTTATAATCCATCTTGCTTCTTTGCCTATTGCAAATGTTTCAAATGATTATCCTGAGGAAGCCACAAATGATATATTCCTTAATTCAGTGACGCTGCTGGATGTAATAAAAAGCCTGAGCTACAAGATTAATCGTATTGTATATATCTCTTCTTCAATGGTCTATGGTGATTTTGTCCGCAGTGAAAGCGGCGAGATTCTTCCTGCAAGGGAAGATCAGGCATGCCATCCCAAATGCATATATGGCTCAATGAAACTATCTGGAGAAATACTCACTAGGACTTATAACAAGAGATTCAAAATACCCTTTGTTATTGTAAGGCCCTCTGCTGTTTACGGTCCGACAGACTGCAACAGGAGGGTGACTGAAATATTTGCAATGGATTCCCTGCTTGGCAAGGAGCTTATACTGGACAATGGCGGTACACACCAGCTTGACTTTACTTATGTTAAAGATTTGGCAAAAGGAATTGAGCTGGCTGCAAAATCAGAAAAAGCCCTTGGTGAGACATTCAATATAACAAGGGGGGAAGGCAGGACAATAAAAGAATTAGCTGAGATTCTTATCAAGCTCAATCCAGAGAGAGGGGCTAAAGCAATAGTAAAGGCAGTCGATGTTTACAGACCTAATAGGGGCACATTAGATATATCAAAGGCAAAAACCCTTTTGGGCTATAATCCTGAATATTCGCTTGAAAAAGGCATGGAAGAATATACTGAATTCATTAAAGGCACTCTGCTCAGGGTCAAGCATTCTAACTAGGGGCTCAAATGAAGGATTTATATGTTGTAGGAACTGGATCGCAGGCAAGGTATGTGATTGAAATATGCCATACGCATAATATTAAGGGATTAGTTGACATATTAAACAAGGATAATGTTGGCAAAACTATAAATGGGGTTAAGGTAATATGCCATCTGGATGATATCACAACGCATGTCCAAACAGGCTCAGATGTTGTAATTGCAATAGGGGACAGCCGCAAAAAGGAGGATATAGCATGCATCCTTGAAAAAGCAGGATATCAGTTTGCAACAATCATAAGCCAAAGCGCATATATTTCCAAATTCGTAAACATAGGCAAAGGAAGTATTATTTGCCAGAATGCAATAGTTCAGCCCAATACAAACATAGGGAATCATGTAATAATTCATGCAGGCTGTGTTATTGAGCATGACAATGTTATAGGGGACTTTGCGAATATTGCCCCTGCAGCTGCAACAACAGGCAATGTACAGATAGGGAAAGGGACTTATGTTTATACAGGCGCAGTAATTGTGCCAAAGGTGAAAATAGGAGAATATGCAGTGATAGGTGCCGGTGCAGTTGTCCTGAATGATGTGCCGGATAATGCAGTAGTAGTTGGAAACCCGGCAAAGCCGATAAAGAAGTGAAAATGGGACAGAATATTCCTTTTTTTGGAAAAGACAGGTATTACAGGGAAAATTCAAAAGAGATACTTAAAATTGTTGATTCTGTCTATTCGCACGGCAAGGTTGTCATGGGCCCTGAAGTGGATCTGTTTGAGGCAAACATTGCAAAATACTGCGGAAGAAAATATGCAGTTGCTGTCGGAAGCTGCACTGACGCGCTTTACTTTGCTCTTCGCAATCTAAACATAGGCAAAGGCGATGAAGTGCTTGTTACCGGCTTTTCGTTTCTTGCATCTACAAGCTGTATTTTAATGGCAGGCGCAACGCCTGTATTTGTTGATATTAATCCAGACACTTACATGATGAATCTCAAGGATTTGGAAGCCAAGATAACAAATAAAACAAAAGCAATAATTGCAGTTCACCTTTTCGGCGATTGCCTTGATATCAATGCTGTTGAAAAAATAGGAAAAAAGCATAATATTCCAATAATTGAGGATTCAGCGCAGTCAATAGGCAGCAGGTATAATGAGCGCAAGGCAGGCAGCATGGGCTTGTGCAGCTGTATCAGCTTTGACCCAACCAAGCTTCTTTCTGCGCAAAGCAATGGCGGAGTCCTTCTTACAGATGATCCTCAAGTTTATGAAACAATCGCAAAGATGAGATACCACGGCAAGAACAACAAGACAGGGGAATTTGAGATTCTTGGCTTTAATTCAAGGATTTCTTCTCTGCAGGCTGCCATTCTTGATTTTAGCCTTACAAAGCTGGAAAGCTGGATTGCAAGAAACAGGGAGATAGCCGGCAGGTATATTTCAGGATTAAAAGACATAAGCGAGATTAAGCTGCCTGTTGTGCAGAAGGAAACAAGGCATGTTTATCATAAATTTGTCATGCAGGCACAGAACAGGGATAAATTGAAAAAATGGCTTTCTGAGAACAAGATAGACAGCATGATTCATTACAAAAATGCCCTGCACGAGAATGAATTATTCAAACACTTCAGCTATAGAGCAGAAGGGCTGAAAGGAATAGATTCTGTCAAAGAGAAGGTTATTTCACTGCCAATTCATCCTTGGCTGAAAGATGATGAAGTTGACGTTATAATAAAGGCAGTAAGAAAATTCTATAATAAATAAGAATATATCTTAATTCTTTCTTGAAGTATAAGCTTTAATATAAATCTGCTCAAGCCTGTTCATATAAGGCTCTACAGACATTTCCTGTGTTGATTTTCTTGCTTTTATTCCAATTCTTTTTCTTTCAGAAGGATGATTGATAAGGTATGACACTGTCTTCCCCCAAAGTTTTGTGTCTTCTGGAGGCAGGATATAGTCAAATCTGCCTTTAAAGTCAGAAGGTCCGCCTTTTTCGCTTATTAGTGAAGCCTTGCCTGCTGCAGAAGCTTCTATGATTGTGGCGCCAAGCGGCTCTGTCCATAGATGAGGGGCAAGCAATATGTCTGATGCTGCATAGCATAATGGCATTTTGTCAAAAGGCAGTCTGCCTGTAAGCACAACCTGCTTTCCTATGCCTTCATTTTTGATTATGCCTTTTACAGCACCGTAAAGCGGGCCGTCTCCAACCAGCATCAATGAAACATTTTTGTTATTCCTTAGGATATCTGGCATGAACTTGAGTACCTGCAGTATTCCTTTTGTATAAAAAAAGCTGCCTATGAATGTAACAACAACTGGCTTTAGCTTGTATTTTGCCTTGAAAGCCTTCACTCCTTTTATATTCTGGAAATCCCTGTAATTTCTTGCGCCGTGCACAACATTGATATTATTCTTTATTCCGCATGCAGCCAGCTTGTCCTTAACAGCATTGCTGACAACTATTTTTTCTTCAGCTTTGTTAATAAGTTTCCATATCTTCTTGGTATTATGCCATTTATACAAATCAATTGGCAGCCTTTGCCATTTTGCGCATGAAATAAGGTTCTTAAGACTGCAATGCGTGCATTCAGAATAATCAGGCTTCAGGCAGCTGCTTCTCGGGCACGCAAACCAAAGATCTCTCATATGCACAACTGAAGCGATTCCGCATTGTTTTGCAGCAAGAACAGCCGCCGGCGTAGTTGTGCTGTCCTGGGGCGTAATAAGGTCAATGGAATATTTTTTTATGATTTTAGCAAATTGTTTTTTTAAGTATATCTTCCTGAGGAAATAGGGCCATTTCTCGACATTTTTTATTTTTATTGTGTCTATGCCGCTAAATTCTCCGGCTGATGCCAGCAGCACTTTATGCCCTCTTTTTTTTAATTCATTTATAACAAGAGGAATGCTAATCTCAGCTCCGCCATGCCCCGGGCCCTTTGAATTGGTAAATAATATGTTCATTTTTTAAAATCTGCCAATTATTCTTTAAATAGTTTGGGAAGTTTTGGTATTTCCGGATTAAGGCAATATAAGGGCTTAAATCCGCGTTTTATGCTTTTTTCAGGCCTATTTCTTTTTCACGTGTATGAAATATGAAAGAGCCATGTGCTCTGCTCTCTTGTTCCTTGCAAGCCCCAGATTGTCAATGTATTTTATCCAGAATGTGAGCCAGCCGACAATATTCCACCATGCCTCAAACAATATATTGCTGTTAAAGGAAAGAAGCATTGCAAGATAATACCTCAGCGAATAGCTGAATGCAGAGCTTGGGCCCATTGCAATTCCAAAATCAAGTATTGTGAATCCTTTGAAAAGCTGCTTAAACCCGTCAGGCGTATACCTGCGAAAATCCCTTGGGTCATTGTGTACAGGGCAAAGAAATGGTATTTCTGCAAAGATTTCACCGTTTTTCTTAAGCACCCTGCCTGCTTCCTGCACAACTTTCTCAACATTTTCAACATGCTCAAGCACTGCCTGTATTACAACTGCATCAAATGAATTGTTTTTGAAAGGAAGCGCATGGGCATCTGCTGCCAAATCGATATTTTCAGCAGCCAAGTCCATTGCAATCACATTATTGCCTAATCTTCTTCCGCCAGAACCTATGTCCAATACATTTTTTCCCTTAAACCTATCTGTAAACTCCTTTAATTTTATATGAAAATGCACTGGATCTTCTTTTGTCCATATGTGGTTAAGCATTTTTGTCGGGCGAGGAGCCTTGAATAATTTTAATATCCTCTTAATTAAGCCATTATTTGGATTCTGCCTTCTGATAGGCTTTACAAAATAAGGCACGCCTGATTCAGAAGGATATGATTTCCTGCATTGCCTGCAAAAAAGCTCATTTTTGCTTCCTGTTAACTTATTGTGGCATTTAGGGCAGCAAAGGATTTCTTTAATGCGATTATCCATTTATGAAATAATGCCTCTGCCTGTTATTAAATGTTTCGGGGTTGTAGTCAGTAGATGAGCTTTTCCCTCAATCTTCTAACAAATGCCGGCTTTAGCCG
>CAYHWX010000174.1:0-6204 GCA_964360245.1 uncultured Vicingus sp. | reverse complement strand
TGGCGGTGATTGGAGAAAGAGGGTTCTTCGTATACGCGCTGAAGCCGAAGTGCTGGAACACCCACTCCAGGCTGCGGGGTGGCAGCATCGCCTCGACAGCAAACACGAGGACGTTGACCCCGATGATGGCAAGGGTGGCTGTGGGGAGTTTTTTAAGTTCGAGATTTGTGCCGACGGGCAGCAATGGCAACTCCAGTTTTCCCTATGGTTTTTTGTGAAACTTACTTAACAATCTCTTTTTTTCTGATTCTGACAACTCTGAAAAATCCTCCATAATACTCGCCACGATATCGCCCTTATAACTTTCATGCTTTTTTATCTGCAAATCATTAACAAAGTCTTCTGGTTTATCCACCTCAAAAGGCGCGGAAAATAAACTTCTATTCAGCTTTTTTATGTTTCCTTCAGGAGTGATGAGAAGCAACTGTCCACCGTCGATGTCTTGCAAATAGACAAAGAGCTTATTAGAGTTCTTGTTTTTGCATACTTCCATTTTTCGACTCCATCGCTTTTGAGTATTTTCCGCTGAAATCACGGCTTAATAAATTCAATCAAGCCTCTTTCAACGAGGCCATTCCGGCTAACATTTTCCAAGACTCTATATAGGTTCTCGAACTGATCGATTTGCCTTTTTGTAGCTACGCCGCCCCATTCATAAAGAAACTGCATATCTTTACGAGCGTCTTCTTTGCGATTTTTTATTAGCTGCTCGATAAAATCTTTGTTCTTCGCAAGACTTGCAAGTTCTATTGCGTCTTTCTGCTGTTCTGCTGCATAGACATCGCCTGCTTTCAAAACCCACTCATAATAATCACGAAGAGTATATTTATATTCATAATCATACACCACCCATCTGCCCGTAGTGCCTAATTGTCCTGCAAAATTACCAATCAAGGGAAGATTTGCGATCTTTCTGAATAGCTTGGGTAGAAATCGATCATCTATAGGCTGATAATAACGAACAGCAACTGAAAAAAGCATTTTCCCTTTTCCCGGCATTTCAGCAATTTCACCGATAAAGCTCTTATAAGCAAAAGTCATTACAATAAATGATTCAATTCTTTCTAATGCCACAAGTTCCAAATGCTTGGCGTCATCGCGTGATTGCAACGGAAAACTGATCCTGTTATAACGTATGCCTTTTCTATCAATCATCTCGGCAACATCTGCCTCTGATACCTCTAATAGAAAATTAGAAAAACTCGAATTTTCAATTTTAGTTTTCGCAATATCCATGGACAGACCTAATAAACCTGTCTTATTCCCTGCCAATAAGTAATTGGCAAAAGTACGGCCTGCCAGGATAGCATTTTGTGGCGCTTCCTCAAACGTGTACCTATTTTCATCAGGCGATCGATAAACCATGAATCCTATTATTGATGCGATCACGACGATCACTACCGTGATATTTCTTCGCATAACTATTCACCTCATTTTTTTTGTTTGAAGCGGGACTATCTTTTAATTTTCCACCTTGCCCCAATTATCTTTCATCACTTACCCCAAAGCTTTCTCAAGTTGTCTTTTGCATTCTTAACCTTGTAGCGACGGCCTAATGTATCTTCAAACCACAGATCAATAGCATCTTCTCCCTCCGGAGACAAGATATAATGATCACCGATTCTAATAGTGATCGAATAATCTTCATTCTCACCAATGCGGATACCAGCTTTCTCAAGTTGAGTGCTATACCAAGCGCCGCTAGGAAAATCCCTACCGAACGTCGCAAGAATTACGGTACGCCTCCCATGGTTAACGGCCTTCACCTCCAAGTGACGATAATTTGATTCTGTGCTATAAAGCTTACAAGTGGTTCTTAGCTTACCACGATCTCGGCGTCCAATGTGTATTGCCCACGCAAGGGAGCAAAGAGAAATTATGAACGCACCTATAGATAGATAAACAGTCATCTCCATGACAATTTTTTCCTCCGCCCTTACACCTATTTATATATCTCATCAAACAACTTCTCAGCTAAGCTCGACTGAAGTTTCTGAAGAATTTGATATACTTTAACTGCATAACTTTTTTGTCCAATCTGTAAGTAACTATATCCAAGATTGAAATATGCCTCTGCGTAATCATGCTTGATTTTTATTGAATGCAATAAAAACAAGATTGCTTCTCGATAGTTATTCAGCTTTATATATGCACATCCAAGCTTAAAATGGACCTCTGCACGATTAGGGGTAACTTCGGCTGCCTCTTTGTAAGATTCTATTGCCTCTTGATACAGGCATAGACAATAATATGCCTCGCCAATGAGAAAATAAGTATTTTTAAAGTCTCCGACTATTTCGGGTTTAATTCTTATGATAAATATCGTCTTCTTATATGATTCTATTGCTTCACGATGCAAGTTCATTTGGCTATAGATATTCCCAAGCCTGAAAAAAGCGTCCGCATATATCTGAGCCTCTAAAGCTTTCATCAGACTGACTTTCATCTTTTCGACTGTTGTCTTTGTGGCATCCATAAGATCAGGATTAAATCGTAATTGCTTATAGGCATCAATTGCCTCCATAAGCTGACCTGTTTTTTCGTAGGCATTTCCGAGAGACACGTATATCAAATCATTACCGTCACAATTCGGTTCGATTTTGATCGATTCATTAAAATAATGTATTGCTTCTTGATACATATCCACTCTTTCAAAGATATATCCGAGTGAAAGGCGCGCTTGTGCGTTATCGGGCCTAAGTTTTAATACCATTTTGTAAGCCTCTATCGCCCCTTGGAAGATATCTATCCGAGAGTGGGCCTTTTTTGCTTCTTCATGCATGCCTCTTTTATAATAATCTTCCATTGTTGTACGACGCTGATCCCATGCCCGCCATTCATAAATGTGGCCAAGCAGAAAATATGGATTTACGAAATCAGGTTTAATCCTTATTGCCTCGCTACATGCCTTAATTGCCTCATCGATCATATTTAATCTGTTGTAACTTGCGGCAAGCCCACAATATGCCTCTGAGCTATTTGGATATATTTGAATAATTTGCTTGTAAGTTTTTATTGACTCTTCATGTCTTTCTAACCGAAAATATGCATGAGACAAATTCAAAAGGGTAACAATGTCGTTGCTATTGATTTTAAAATTAATTCTCTCTGTACTTACTCCGCTATATAAATAAAACTTGGTTCTCTCTATCAACTCCGCAGCGGCCTCAGACTGCTTTGAGATCGCAAAATTATTCACTTCAATAATTTTCGAGGACAATGACTCATGACTGCCGACGGCATTCTTGTCATCAAACTCAGCTTTCTCCTTAGTGGTGGAACATGGATAGATATTTGAAATGCGCACTTCATTTGGTTCTATAGTCTTTTCAATTTCTATGCATCGCTCTTCAAATGCATTTGAGTCAGTGAGTGCATACGTTATGACTGGCAACGACGGGTACAGTTCCTTACTTGCCAAGAAAAACGGGTATAAATCCTGAAAATATTGAGGCGGCATAATATCGTAAAGGACTAAACTGATATCCCTTGAAGTCAAATAGTCAAACGCCTCATTAATGCTTGTACATTGAATAAAGACAAATTCAGGCAAACTATGCAACATGGTTTTAATGTTTTCTACTGCTTCCCCAACCAAAAGGATCGTTTTTTCAGAATCCGCCTCCCTTAAGCCCCTAAGAATAAGCCCCTTCTTTTTATGCGGGTCATATTTAACCAGTGAGTTGGATTTTCTGACAATCTGATTTTTATTTCCCTTTTTCATTACGCCAGGCTCCTGGCAAGATTTTTAAATTCTTGCCTTACTCTTGCAAGTTCATCTTCTTTCAGTTTAATCTTGGCTTCCAGCCCCTCTTTCATTTCGTCAAATAAATCTCTACCTTCTTCTTTTGCCTCATCCGCCCTCATTTTGAAGCGATACGTTTCGCTCGCCCTTAATTCCGCAAGCTCGGCTTCGAGAGCTGATATGATTTCGTCGAGCTTTTCACTTTCATGCATCAACCTGTCGAATTCTTCCTCCAAATTCTCTTCGAAATACCCCTTCACTTGCTCGGCGAGCTCTTTGGCCAATTCTTCCATCTGTTTTAAATCTTTGTTGTTGTAGGCATCATTTATTTCTGCCATGATTTCATGAAATCGTTCTTTTTCTTCGGCGGTTCTGGCCATATCGGGATGATACTTTTTCGCCAACTCTCTATAAAGGACCTTTAGCCTCTTCTCGGATTGCTCATCGAGCTTCGGCTTATCTTTTACCGCCTCATATTTTTCCTCATATTGCCCTGCTTCTTCTTTCTCTTTTTTGATCTTCTCATAATCAGCCTCAAAAAGTTCCTCAATAATCCTCTCTACGTCTGCCAGATTCCTGGCTTTCCCCGTCTTGAGAAGCTCAATCCTTTCCCGATATTCTTTTATGGCAAGCTCCAGTTCATCGAGTTTGATATACAGGCCCCCTATTCTTCCATGATATTCCGCCTCGAAGGCAGCCAACTCATTTTTTAGACTGGCAATCTCCTCAGAGTGTTCAGCGATTGTTGTCCTTTTTTCGACTATTTCTTCGGTTATTTTGTCGATTGAGTCCTCAACTGAGACGTCATCGGTGACGGCAGGATCAATAGAGTGTGTTGGTTTGGGATTGTTGCCTGCTCTTTCTTCCGTCTCAAATATTTTTCCGCCCTTCAAAATATTTTTTATTTTATCCTTGAGACCCAATATCCCCACAACAAATAAGCCGAAACCTATGAAACCGGCCCCTAAGATGTATGATCCTATCTTAAAGAGAACATAAATGCCTATCAGCGCACCTATCCAGCTATTTATCAGCCAGGAAATTGCTTTGAAAAAAGCAATGGTCACGGGATTGAAGGTTAAATCGTGGAATATTGCAAATACGGGAAAAGAGACGATGCCGATGAGATACCCGTATGTCCCTGCCGCAGAACGATCCTCTGCATATGCCCTGCTAAGAGAAAAATAGAAGAAAAGAAAACTGAAGAGATACCACCACCATGAATATCCGTACTCCCTCATCAGGATTATGGGTATAACCATCACACTTGCAAAAAAAACAGCGAGAGCGGCTTTATAGAGGATAAGAAACCAATAGCCCGCCGCCTCCTTAAGCGCACTGTAGATAGCTAAAGCAGCAAAACCCAATAGAAATACGATCAGCCAAAATGAAGCGCTGATCACAGAGAAGGCAATCCATGCGCTGATAAAATCTTTCATATCATTCTGCTATCCCTTTTCCTGTTTAGGTGCGACGCGCAGATAGGCGCGGTGTTCTATTTGGCCGCCATGTTAAGCGGTAGCTCGGCTACCAAAACAAGCCCTCATAACCATCAGAAGGTTCTCGCTTAAAGTACATATCCGAGAACACGTCCACCTCATCAGGTAACGAATTACCCTTTTTTTGGCCGCATATCTCGCAGAGCGGTTGTAGATTTCTGAAAGCGGCATCGCCGCCCAAGCTTTGCGGCAAAATATGGTCAAGATGTAGCCCAGGTCCATCTTTGCCGCAGGCGAAGCAAACATTCCCATAAAGCTGAAATACCCGGTCCCTTAGTCTCCCCGATGGATGCTTTCTCCCTGGCGTCTCAAGAGGAATGCCGTAGTGTTCTTCCAAATGGTAAGAGACAATATGAATGTCGTCTCCTGCCCATGGAGACAAATCTTTCTTACACCGCTTACAGTGGAAAGCAAAATCCGGATCGGCTATCAACTCCCTTTTTACCCAATCCAAAGTCTCTCCACCAAGCTTCCAAGCGACATCGTCTTCCCAATTACTGCGCACGATATCAGGCGGTTCGTACCCATAAAATGGGTAGGAGAGTACACATTCTGGGCAATATGGTACGCGAAGCCACAGATTCATCCGCTCAAGATATGAACAGTTCCCACGGCGTTCGGCTGCATAGAAACGGTAGCACTCGGCACTACTCCAAAGAGTATCTTCGTACTTCTCGCGAGCGCTGGAGATTTGCGGAGTAAATATAAACATCCCTACCGATTAAAGGTCAGAATTGGGACGGGACGACAAAAGACGCATGTGTAACGTTGGCCAATGATTCCACCCGTCCAGAAAAAGCCGCTGTCATGCGGGAAAATGCTTCTTAAACAACTCCTCCGCCAGCCGCGCGCCTTCCTCGGACAGGGCGACCGATTTCGCCTTGCTCTTCGGGTCGCTGATGTACCCCTTCTCGTGCAGCCGGTCCATCGTGTCCCAGTCGAACCCCTTCCACGCCCTTG
>CAYHWX010000173.1:0-6224 GCA_964360245.1 uncultured Vicingus sp. | reverse complement strand
CAACAATTTTAACCATTCAACTGCTGTTGCCAATACCAAAATACTTTTTGAGTGTGCTAAAAAAGCTGGAATAAAAAAAATAGTTCATGTAAGCATAACCAATCCATCGGTAAATTCAGAGTTAGAATATTTTAAAGGCAAAGGAGATTTAGAAACTTATTTAAAAGCATTGGGAGTTAACTATTCAATTATTAGACCTGCGGTATTGTTTGGTAAACAAGACATTTTAATCAATAATATTGCTTGGGTAATAAGACACTTGCCAATTTTTGGTGTTTATGGAAAAGGAGATTATAAAATTCAACCCATCCATGTGGATGATTTTGCTGACCTAATTATTAATGAATGTTTTAATACTACCAACACAATAGTAAATGCAATTGGACCAGAAACATTTACCTATAAAGAACTTGTTAAAACAATTATGGATATTATAAACGTTAAAAAACGGATTATCAATACAGCTCCTTATTTAGGCTATTTAGCAGGTAAATGGGTAAGTTTTCTAAAAAATGATGTTACTATAACTAGGGAAGAAATAAAAGGGTTAATGGATAATTTGTTGTATGTCGAAACAGCTCCAACAGGAAAAATAAAATTAACAGATTGGGCTAAACAAAATAAACAAACACTTGGAACAACCTATGCAAGTGAATTGGCTAGAAGGAAATAAAAGAGGTTAATTAGAGAATCAACTATAATGTATAGCTTTTTGTAATCAAATCAGCAATCTACAGTCGGCAGTTATCAAAAACAACCTTTGTAGAGATCTTTGTCGACTGACTATTGAGGACTGCGGACTTTTAAAAACAAACACTAACTTATTCTACCTTAATTTCAATAGGATTTTGTTTTACTAAGCTCATTTCTTTAATTAAATGACCAGCACCAGCAAATTTATCGATGATAAATAAGGCATAACGGATGTCTAAGGCAATGTTTCGGCATTGGTCTTTATCGTACATAACATCGCTCATCGTTCCTTCCCAACAACGATCGAAATTTACGCCAATTAGGTCACCATTCGCATTTAGAACAGGGCTTCCTGAGTTTCCTCCTGTAGTATGGTTGGAGGCAATAAAGCAAACATGTACCTCTCCATTTTCGGCATATTGTCCGTAATCTTTTTTGTTATACAAGTCTTTTAGTTGATCTGGCACATCATAATCGTAAATTTCAGGATTATCCTTTTCTATAATTCCATCTAGCGTAGTATAATATTGATAGGAAACTCCATCAACAGGCTCATAACCACTTACTTTTCCGTAGGCAACTCTTAATGTTTGATTGGCATCTGGGTAAAATAATTTGTCTTTATCCATTGCTAATAACCCTTCCATGTAAGTGCGTTGCAATAAATCGATTTGATTATTAAGTGCGAGTAAAGTGTCTTTAATCTTAAAATCATAAAGTTCCACTATGCTTTTTCGCAACAAAAACAAAGGATCTTTCTCTAATTTTTTTAAGGTTGAACCATTAAAATTATTTAATAAATTCATCACTTTTTCTTCACTCACCAATTTCGATTTTAAATACAATTGGTCGGCATAAGCATTAAAATTGCCTTTGTATTTATTTTTTATTTCTAAAAAAATAGCAGGTTGATAAGGTGCATCAACGTTATCGTAAAACAATTGCAGGAGTTCAGTCAACAATTTTTTGTCTGTTGCTGCATTATAGTTTTTATAAAATCCATGTGATGTTTTTTTCAAGTTTTCTACGGTATTGGTATCTACTTTTTTCTCAATAATTAATTTTTCCCAATAACCTGCATAACTAACAATATCTAGCGAAACTCCTGCTTCATAGTAATAATCATACGCTAAACGATAAGGAGTTAATTCGGTATAAATGGTTTTTAGTTGAGGTAAAAGGTTACCATATTTTTTCGTATTCTCTGGTGTTGAGTTTACCCATTCCTGAAATCTTTTTTCTAAGACTTCTTTCTTTTCAACGGCATGCATTCTAGTAAGTCCTTTACTTTCTCCAATCCATTTTTTCCAAGCATTAGAAATGCCAGCATGTTTGGCGGCATATTGAATTCTAACTTTTGCATCGGTATTCATAGCAACATTTAAAATGTCAATTTTTGTCTGTCTTGCTTTTATTCGGTGAGGGTTATCAACTTCGAGTTTTTGCTTGACGGCATAAGAAGTTAAGTATTCTTCCGTTTTGTAAGGATAACCAAAAACCATCGTGAAATCATCTTTTTTTACTCCTTCCAAAGAAATAGCAAAATATTTTTTTGGCTGATAAGGAACATTGCCCACCGCATATTCGGCAGGTTGGTTGTTTTTGTTGGCATAAATTCTGAATAACGAAAAATCTCCTGTATGTCTTGGCCACATCCAGTTATCGGTGTCACCACCAAATTTTCCTATGGCAGAAGGTGGAGAACCAACATAACGAACATCATTAAAAACTTCATACACAAAAAGGTAATATTCGTTTCCATAATAAAAGGGTTTAATACTTGCTTCATAAGGAGTTTCTGCGGTGGCAGTTTTAGCAATTTCAGCACTATTTTTTTTAATGATTTTTTGCCGCTCCTCTTCTCTCATTTCATCAGTTACTCCTTTTAAAACTTGAGTGCTTACATCTTCCATTCTGATTAAAAAAGTCACATTCAATCCAGGACAAGCTAGCTCTTCTTCTTTGCTCATTGCCCAATATCCATTGGTTAAATAATCGTGTTCTAAAGAGCTGTGTGCTTGTATTTGTCCATAACCACAATGATGGTTGGTAATTAATAAACCCTGATTGGAAATGAGTTCTCCTGTACAGCCTCCGCCAAAAATCATTACCGCATCCTTCATGCTGGCTTGGTTTACGCTATAAATATCTTCTGCAGTGAGTTTAAATCCTTTTTCTTGCATGTCGGTCATGTTGTATTTTTCTAACAACATTGGAATCCACATTCCTTCATCAGCTTTTGTTGAAGAGGTGGTTAGAACGATTAAAATTCCGAGAAGTAATTGAGGTATTTTCATTTTTCAAATCTTTAAAAAGAAGATAGGCTAAAGTACAATTTTTTAGAAAGCACTCATCAAAAAATCAGAGTTGATTCATCTTAGGTATATTTGTTGTATGAATTGATTTTATGAAGTTAAAAAAAACCGTATTGATTCCGTTTTGTTGTTTTCAGTTGATGTGTTTTGCACAACAAAAGGAATTTACACATCAAGATACATTAAGAGGTTCTATCACTCCCGAAAGAGCTTGGTGGAATTTAACCTATTACCATTTAAGTGTTAAAGTAGATATTGAAAATCAAACACTATTGGGTAGTAATTTAATTCGGTATCAAGTGCTAGCATCGCAACAAATCCTACAAATAGAATTACAAGAGCCATTAAAAATCACTAAAATTATTCAGCAAGAAAACGAGTTGAGCTTTAAAAAAGATGGTTATTCGTATTTGATACAACTTACCCAAAATCAAAAAATTGGCGACATCAACGAACTAACTGTTTATTACGAAGGCACACCTCAGGTAAGTAAAAACCCACCATGGAGTGGTGGTTTATCTTGGAAAACAGACGAAAATGGAAATCCGTGGGTGGTTACTACTTGTCAGGGAATTGGTGCTAGCATTTGGTGGCCCAATAAAGACCATGCTTACGATGAACCCGACAGCATGTTAATTAGTGTTACCATTCCAAAAAATTTGGTTGATGTTTCCAATGGACGATTAAGAAGTGTAGTAGAAAATATCGATAACACTAAAACCTATAACTGGTTTGTTGCTAATCCTATTGGCAATTATGGAGTAAACATGAACATTGGCGATTATGTTCACTTTAATGAAGTTTATAAAGGGTTAAAAGGAAATTTAGATTGCGATTATTATGTACTTCGAGACAATCTATCAAAGGCAAAAGAGCAATTTAAAGAAGTGCCAAAAATGTTGGCAGCTTTTGAATATTGGCTGGGTCCATACCCTTTTTATGAAGATGGTTATAAATTGGTGGAAGTTCCGTATGCGGGTATGGAGCATCAAAGTTCGGTTACGTATGGCAATGGATTTAAAAATGGATATTTAGGCAGAGATGTGAGTCATACTGGTTGGGGAATGAAATTTGATTTTATTATTGTTCATGAATCTGGGCACGAATGGTTTGCCAATAACATTACTCATGTTGATGTTGCCGATATGTGGATACACGAAGGATTTACTTCATATTCCGAAAATCTGTTTGTGGAGTATTATTTTGGTAAAAAAGCGTGTAGCGAATATGTGGTAGGAATTAGACAAAATATTTTGAATGATAAACCCATCATTGGCACCTACAACGTCAATCAAGAAGGCTCAGGAGATATGTATTATAAAGGGTCAAACATTTTACATACCCTTCGCCAACTCGTAGAAAATGATACCCTTTGGAGGGAGGTTTTAACGGGATTAAATACTCAGTTTTATCACCAAACAGTTACTTCCAAACAAGTGGAAGATTACATCAGCAAAAAAACCGATAAAGATTTATCAGCCTTTTTTAACCAATATTTAAGAACCAACAAAATCCCGAAATTAGAATATCTGATAAAGGGTAAAACCTTACAATTTAGGTATGTAAATGTTGTTGAAGATTTTGATATGCCGCTTCGGGTTTTTATCAATGAAAAAGAAAAATGGATTTTTCCCAATAAAGATTGGAAGGAAATCCTCTTGGAAATCAAAATTAAATCGTTGGTAATTGATGCTAACTTTTATATAGAAACAAAGCAACTGGAAAGCAAATAAAATTTTGCTTACAGATTTGTTTGTTTAGCAGTAGCCGACTGATAGAAATATAACCACACGAAAAATTTAAGGTAATTTTAAATGAGTTGGAATAGAATTATTATTATATTTATAGTTAATTGTGGTTAAATAATACCTAATTCGTAAATAAAATGAAAAAAATACTACTTACAGTGTCGCTATTTATAATTACAATTTGTATTACTGCACAACCCATTGAGTGGCAGAAATGTTTAGGAGGAACTAATTCTGATTGGGCAGAATCCATTCAACATACAACCGATGGGGGATATGTTGTTGCAGGAACGTCTGAATCAATTGATGGAGATGTAACAGGTAATCATGGTTATACAGATTGCTGGGTGGTTAAACTAACCAGTTTAGGTGCTATTGATTGGCAGAAATCTTTAGGTGGGGCGAATTTTGATCAAGCAACCTCCATCCAACAAACAACCGATGGAGGGTACATTGTTGCAGGATATTCTGAATCAACTGATGGAGATGTAACAGGAAACCATGGTAATTACGATTACTGGGTGGTTAAACTAGATAGCACAGGGACTATCACTTGGCAGAAATCTTTAGGCGGAAATGGTGATGATGAGGCCTATTACATCCAACAAACATCCGATGGAGGATACATTGTTGCTGGAATGTCTGAATCAGTTGATGGAGATGTAACAAGTAATCATGGTTATAGAGACTTCTGGGTAGTTAAACTAGATAGCATTGGTGGTATTGATTGGCAAAAATGTTTAGGTGGAACTGTTGGTGATGGTGCAAACTCTATTCAACAAACAACCGATGGAGGATACATTGTTGCAGGACATTCTAACTCAACTGATGGAGATGTAACAGGTAATCATGGTAGTTGGGATTACTGGGTGGTTAAACTAGATAGCACGGGTGCTATTGATTGGCAGAAATCTTTAGGTGGAAATGACTGGGATTATGCATGGTTCATCCATCAAACAACTGATGGAGGATACATTGTTGCTGGATATGCTTATTCAAACAATGGAGATGTAACAGGCAATCATGGTTTAGATGATTACTGGGTGGTTAAACTAGATAGCACAGGTGCTATTGATTGGCAAAAATCTTTAGGTGGAACTAATAGTGAAAGGGCAATCTCCATCCAACAAACAGCCGATGGAGGATACATTGTTGCTGGAGCTTCTAAATCAACTAACGGTGATGTAACAGGTAATCATGGTAATTATGATTATTGGGTGGTAAAACTAACCAATTTGGGCACTATTGATTGGCAGAAATCTTTGGGTGGAACTGGTGGTGATTATGCATACTCCATCCAACAAACAGCCGATGGAGGGTATATTGGTGCTGGATATTCTGAGTCAGTTGATGGAAACGTAACAGGAAACCATGGTAATTACGACTACTGGGTGGTTAAACTCTCACCATTTGTAGGGGTAGCCGAAATTACTAAACTATCTGAATTTAGTGTTTTCCCCAACCCAAC
>CAYHWX010000172.1:0-6292 GCA_964360245.1 uncultured Vicingus sp. | reverse complement strand
GTGACACGATAACTCCTGTTGGAGCTGTAGTACTTGAAGCAACAGAAACTGTTCCAATACCAACACAACCATTAGAAGTATTGGTAACTGTTACGTTATAAGTTCCTCCTAAACTTGATGTGGCAGTTGATAATGTATTTGTTCCAACAATGCCTGGTCCCGACCAATTATAAGTATATGTTCCAGCTCCTGCATTTGTTGTTAGTGTAGAAGTTGAATTTACACAGGTTATTGTTGTAGAAGAAGTTGTTGTTGGCGTTACTGCCGCATTATTAATGGTAATACTATTAGTACTGATGGAAGTACAACCACTAAGTGTATTGGTTAAAGTTAAAGTATAAACTCCGCCTTGGTTTACGTTTATGCTTGATGTATTAGTTGCGCCAACTATTCCTGGCCCGCTCCATGTATACGTAACAGGTGACGCTGTTGTTGTTGATACAACTTGTACGGTCGTGGATATACAAGTAATTGTTCCTGTGTTAGACAATGTCGCTGTTGGAATTCCTGCATTTGGAACAACAGTGGCTACTTGTGCCGCCGATGAACAACCGTTAGCAGGATTTGTAGCTATGTAAGTATAATTTCCAGCTGCACATGCTGTGGCTGTATAAGATGTTGCGCCTGCACAAACTCCGCCAGTCCAAACCACTGTACACGAACTCGGATTAGCGCTTCCTACTATACTAACAGAAGGTGTGGCGCAAGTAATTGTTTGAGTTGCAACAGATGTTGTAATTGGTGCAATAGTATTATTTACAACAGATGCGCTAATTACATTTGTGCAACTGTTTACTGGGTTGGTGACAAATAAAGAATAAGTACCAACTTGATTCACTGTGACAGTTGAATTATTTACAGAACCTACAATGCCAGGGCCAGACCAAGTGTAAGTAACACCAGAGCTAGGGTTTCCTGTTAATACAACTGATTGATTTGAACAAGTTATTGTTGGCGTTGTACTTATAGAAGGCGTTGGTGCGGTTGTATTTTGAACTACACCTACGGTTCCTGTTGCAGTACAATTATTAGTGGTGTTCGTAACGGTATAACTATAAGTTCCTCCTGTATTAACAGTAGCAGAAGCTGTAGTAGCTCCAGAAACAATTCCGGGTCCTGACCAATTATAAGATACTGGTGTTGAAGTTGTACTTACAATTGTTTGAACCGTATTTATCGCACAATTTAAACTTCCAGTATTACTTGCTGTTGCAATTGGGGTAACAGTGTTTTGTGTTACCGAAACAGTTCCGCTAGTTGAACAATTATTAAGTGTATTGAACACGGTGTAATTATAAGTTCCTCCAGTATTAACGGTGGCAGAAGCAGTTCCGGCACCTGAAACAATTCCTGTTCCTGTCCAAGTATAAGATACTGGAGTTGCTGTTGTACTTGCAATTACTTGAACCGTTGTGGTTGTACAATTAATACTTCCACCTGTACTTGCGGTCACTGCTGGAATTGTATTATTTTGTGTAACTAAAACAGAACCCACTGTCTGACAACCGTTAGTTGTATTTGTTACAGTGTAATTATAAGTACCACCTGTATTAATAGTAGCAGTAGCTGTTGTAGCACCGCCAGTAATACCAGGGCCAGTCCAGTTATAAGTTGCAGGCGAAGTTGTGGTGGTGGCCACAACTGTTGTTGATGTTGTAACACAATTTAAACTCCCACTTGCTGTTGCTGTAACACTCGGAGCTGTGGTATTTGATGTTATAGTTATTGTAGTTGATCTTTGACATCCATTAATATCAGTTACTGTAGCAGTATAATTTCCTGCAGTTAAACCTGTAGCAGTATTTGTTGTGCTTACTGCAGGATTCCATGTGTATGCAGTATAACTTGGGGTTCCTCCGCTTGGTGTTACTGTTGCTGAAGCCGAAGTACTACAAGTTACTGTTGTTTGATTTACAGTTAATGTTATTGCAGGTGGAGCAGTGATTGTAAATGTTCTTATAATAATACAACCATTAGCGTCTCGTATGGTTGTTGTATAATTGCCTGCAGTGATAGCAGAAGAGGTTGCACTATTTCCACCGGAAGGGCTCCATGTATAAGTATATCCACCTGTTCCACCCGAAGCAGATACAGATGCTGTTGTTGTTCCTGCAGCGCAAGAAATAGTTCCTTGAGCTTGAGTAGCAGTAACAGCTGTAGGTTGTGTTATTAAAAATGTTTCGGAAGAGGTAGCCCCGAGAAAGTCGGTAATATTGCAAGTATAAGTATTTGGACAAAGTCCTGTAGCAGAGGCAGCATTTCCGCCGGAAGGCGCCCATGTATATGTGTAAGGACCAGTTCCACCAGTAGCGGATACAGACGCGGTACCATTACAAGCTCCGTTACAAGTTACATTTGTAGAAGTTGCAGTTGTATTTAAAGGTGCTGGAATATTTAAACAATGCTGCACACGGGTTGGCGACATATTAGTTACAACTGGTGCAAATGAAGATGAAGTCATTAAATTATAGTTCAAACTTGATGGTGTAGTAAAAACTATTGATTCCGTACCTAAAGCGGGAGTAATTGCATTTCCTGAACAACCAGCCGCAGGATCTGCCGTTTGCCCAACTGTATTTGTTCTTATTATATTAAAATTAAAACCTCCAATTTGTTGATCTGTCATCGAAACATAATATCCTTGATCGGAACACAATCCTCCTTCGGGTAAAATTGCAGATAGTCCAATAGGCGCATATGTTCTTCCAAACATCCAATTAGTTGTGGTACTATTTATTTTTCCAATCATTGTATTGAATGAAACAGAAAGAAAAGCAAGTTGCGTTCCGATCATGGAATAATTTCCATCTGAATTTTCCATAATATCCTGAAGAAGGTATATGCTACCGAAAGCACTTCCGTTTAATCTTCGGTTAAAAATTACTGCTGGGGGTCCGCCGCCTAGTCCGCTAATGCTTACAATAAAAGCATGCAAATCATCAAATCCTCCAAGAAGAATATTTCCTGTTGTTAACCGTAGTGCAGAGTTAATTCCTTGTGAGGTTGTATTACCAGCACCCCACCTTAAAATATAGGTGAGTGCACCAGCAGTAGTTGTTTTAATTATGAGTGAATTACTTGGATAATCACCATTACTATTTAAAGTTCCAGCTCCTTCAGATGATTGTCCAACGAAAAAATAACCATCAGCCGATTCTGCAACATCATTAATATAATGTTCATCAGGATTTGTTGTTGCGATTGTCCACACTCTGCTCCATTGTAAAACCCCAGTTGAATTAACTTTAAATCCCATTGCGCTTGTAGTATCAACAGTTGAACCACTTACGCCATCCCAAAAATAATCTACACCTCCACCAACAAGAAATCCACCATCTGTAGTTTCAATAACTGCGCTTCCAAATTCATTTGAAGTTTTACCTGCGCTGAAATTTGGTAGCTGATATCTAAATGCCCAAATAACATTTCCTAATCCATCAATCCTTAAAAGTATTGCGCCACCACCCCCACTTGTTGATGAACCTGTAATAATATAACCACCAGTACTCACATTTTTTATGTCAGTGAAGTTTGTCGCAAAGCCTGCGTTATAAGCTTTAGCCCACATAATATTTCCAGCCGTATCAATTTTCACAGCGTCTCCGTAATATGGACCAAAGGAATTATTTAAACCGGCAATAACAAATTCGCGGGCTGGAGTTTGCACCATACCTCCAGTAATATCAAATGCACCTAAATCATAACTTTGACGGAAAGTTGTTATTTGAGATGAAACCGATAAGGTAAAAATTAACAGTACGAGAGTAAAAATTGATTTAGTAATTTTTTTCATTTTAATAATTATAATAATTTATTTTGTTTCTTAAACTCTTTAAAAACAAAAAGACGGGAGCGTTTCCCGTCTTTTTGTTTAAACTTTTTTTGATTATCTAAATAAGGTAACCGGTCCGTTTTTCTTAACTGGCTCTTTTGTTGCATCAAAGCCGGTAGCAATAATAAAGTAGAAATAAGTTCCGTCGGTTGCTTTTTGACCATTGTTTGTAATTCCATCCCAGGCAGCTTTAGCACCATTGAACTCATACATTAACTGACCCCAACGGTTAAATATCTGTAACGAAATTTCTTTTACACCCGTAGATTTAATAGTGAAGAAATCATTTATATTATCATTATTTGGTGTGAATACGTTTGGTATTTCCAAACTGAATCCGTCTTGAATAACTATAATTGCGTAAGCTGTATCGCTACAAACACCTGATGATGCAATTAACATGGCTGTATATGTGCCGGCTACACTATATGTATTACTAGTATTTGTTGCTGTTGATGTGCTTCCATCACCAAAAACCCAGTTGTACGTAATAGCTCCGGTGCTTGCATTTGTAAACACAACCGGCTGTGGCGCAAATCCTGTTGTTACATCAGTAGTGAACGACGCAGTTGGAACACTATTAATAACTAAAACAGTACTTGTAGCTATACAACCTGTTGTTGGGTCGCTTACACTTAATGTGTAAACACCAGGTAAATTTGCAATTGCTGTTGCGGTATTTACACCCGAAACAATACCCGGACCAGTCCAAGTATAAGTAACACCGGCAGTTGTAGAATTACCGTTTAATGAAACAGTAGTTGTTGGTCCGCCGCATGGCATAACTGCGTTTGCGCCGGCTGTAGCATTTGGTAGCGTTGAATTATTATTTACAGTAAATTCTGCTGTAGCAGAACAGCTTGTTACAGGATCAACAATTGTTACAGAATAAATACCTGAGGTAGTTACTAAAATAGTTGATGTATTCGCTGAATTGCTCCATGTATAATTAACAGCAGCAGGCAGTGAATTGACTGTTAAAATATTTGTGCTATTAGTAGGCGAACAACCTATACCCACTGAAGATGATGAAGTAATTGTTAATGTAGGCGGCGTAGTGGTTCCAAAAACATCTACAGTTAATGCTGTAGAAGAACATCCTGTTAAGGTATTTGTTACCGTTACACTGTATTGTCCGTTTTGATTTACAGTAACACTACTTCCTGTTGTACTTCCAACAATACCCGAACCACTCCATGTATATGTAATATTTGTACTTGGTGTATAAACCGGATCAATACTTACAATAGGATTTGCACAACTTAAATTACTTGCGGTTGCAGTTCCAACCACAAACATAGGAGCTGTAGTAGCACTTAGAACTGTAACAATAGCATTACTTTGACAACCGTTAGTTGCTGTAATAACACCTGTATATGTTCCTGCTACAGTAAATGTAACAACACTACCTGTTGCTGAACCAGAAATACCAGAAGCAGGGCTCCATGAATATGAACCAATGCCCACAGTAGAAGTAACTCCAACACTTACAGTTGGATTAGCACTTAAACAAGTAATGCTTGGTGATGAATTGCTTACTGTAAATGTAGGCGCTAAGTTATTAGGGGATACAGTTGCGATAGCTGCCGCAGCAGAACAACCGTTAGTTCCTGTAACAACTACACTATAAGTTCCAGGTCCATTAATAGTAGCAGTAGCAGTTGTTGCTCCACCGGAAACAACACCTGGCCCGGAAGCAATCCAAGAATAAGTTGATGCGCCGACAGCAGATACTGCTAAAGTAGTAGAGGGTACAGAACATGATAAAGTAAATGTAGAAGGATTAATTGTAACGCTTGTAGGCACATTAGTACTAGAGTTAACCGTTAATGCAACGGTTCCAACGCAACCATTAGATGTATTTGTTACAGTAACGTTATATGTACCACCTAAACTAGAAGTAGCAGTAGATAATGTATTTGTACCAACGATACCTGGACCAGACCAAGTATAAGAATAAGTTCCTGCTCCAGCTCCTGCTGTCATATTAACAGTTGTTGTTGAACATGTAATAGTATTTGATGCAACCGCCGTAGGCGTTACAGCAGCATTATCGTTTGTTACGCTATTTGTAATAATAGAAGTACAACCATTTAATGTATTTGTTAATGTTAAAGTATAAACACCACCCATATTTACAGTAATAGTTGGTGTGTTTGCTGCCGAAACAATACCGGGGCCTGACCAAGTATAAGTAACTGGCGAAGCAGTAGTTGTTGCAATAACCTGAGCGGTTGTGTTTAAACAAGTGATTGTTGCAGTATTAACTAAGTTTGCTGTAGGGAAGTTTGAGTTTGATACAACTGTGAAAGATGCAGGAGAACTCGCGCAACCGTTTGCAGGATTAGTAACTGTCATAAAATAGGTACCTGGAGAACAAGCTGTAGCTGTATAAGAAGTTGCCCCTGCACAAACCCCACCTGTCCAAACCACAGTACAAGAACTTGGACTTGCACTTCC
>CAYHWX010000171.1:0-6294 GCA_964360245.1 uncultured Vicingus sp. | reverse complement strand
CATGGTTTTGCCAAGGTCCTGAGTAAGCACTTGAAACTGTTAATTTCGGATTCATTCCAAATTTTTATTGAACTATTGTAGGAGGAACTACTGCTCCAATATTTAATTCTCCTCCAAAACCTCCACCTAAGCTTTCACTTGAGATAATTGGATCTTTAAATACACCAACATCTGAACGATAGGTTCTAAATGCTCCACCAACTCCTTGTCCTTTTACAGCAAATACGTCATAAGTAGCAGAGGGTATAGGTAATGATTTTGAATTTTTATTAACAGGAATGTCTTTTTCACGGTTAAAATCGGTAATTACATGGCCAGTTAAATCGTTCGCATACAAATAACCAAATCCAGCAAAATCAATTTTGTTGTCTAAAATTGTATTTTCATTGTACCTTACATTCGCATTAATAGGCCCCCAATCATTAAAGAATAGGTCAGCTCCTAATGTCATTTCAAAATCACCAGAAAAACTGCCTCGAGGCATTTCCATCATAGGCACATAAGTAGAACTTGAAAAAGACATCCCCGCTCCTTTCCCTGAAAGATTATTTTTCTCCATTTGGTCTACATTCATACTTCCATCCTCATTATACACAGGGTTATTAAAACCGTCCTTGTTGTATGTGGCAGAAAATGTTATTGATTGTAATCCTTGTCTAGAATTCATATCTAAACCCAATTCAAACCTAAACCCTTTATTTTTTATTTCATTTGTATAACTCAGTGAAGGTGACACTCCTAATCCTTCTTTAGAGTCTGAATTTAAAGTTAATGAGCCTTGCATAGAGCCAGAATTTGATGCAATAGAACCAATTGATAATCCTAAACCAGCATTAAGCCCAACCCCTTTATAATTATCATAATATAAACTTACTGTTGCTCCTGCACTTATGCCTTTTCCCCAGTCAATTCCAATAGTTTCTAACTTCGAAACGTTCGCCCCCACTCCAATACTCATTTTTCGTTGAGGTTTCATGTGTAAGGTTTTTGTAACAAGATCTCCATTAAAATCATCGGGCATACCTCTTAAATTTCTATTAATTTCTCCTGCATTTACATTCCAACCTAAGCCCACCCAACTTGCCTCTTGCTCCATACCAATACCAGCATTGTAGGCCAAGTTAATTGGGTAACCTCCATTGGGTCCAGGCACGTTCATTAATGGTATGTTATAGGTAAAATCTCCAGTAAACAAATCTACCATTTGATTGGTATTTACCGGCTCAAAACTTCCTGCTTCAGGTTGTGATGGTCCACTAGTTAAGGCAAATGAAACTGTTGGAAACGCCAATTGAGTTAGTAAGTTTATTGCTAAAAAAACAGCGATAACTTTATATCTTCTTTTTGTTGCTAATGTGATTAACATATTAAATCAGTATTACTTTAGGTATATTATTTATATCTGTATTTGCAATTTTTAAATTTACCCTTCCAACACCCAATACTTGCTCATCAAAAATGAATGTTTTAGAGTTAGTGTTGCCTTCTGTTTTCGGAAAACCCAATACAATATTATTGTATGGTGCAACTCCATAATTTCTTTCAAAATGGAACAATACACAACTAAGCGTATCACTTCCATCAATTAATCGCATATCGTATTGTGCGAGATCGCTAAAATATTGTAACCGATTAGAATAATCTTGTTCAGAACCAATCCCTGTTCTCATCATTTCTTGCCCAATTAAGGTTTCTATTCTAAGTGTATAATATTGTAATCCGTTTAATTCTGTAATTCTTTGATGATACAAAGCAGTATCAATATCCGTTTTACGCTGTTCTTTTATGGCAACAAATTCAACAGGTTTATAAAACAATTCAAACTTGTAATCATTCAATTCTTTGGCAACTTTTAACCCGTTAGTAGGATCATTTACCCAATCCAAATAAGCTGGAATTTTTAATTCATCTACATTATTGCAAGAAAATAAAAGGGCAATTCCTGCTATTAAGAAAAAGAATTGATATTTATTTTTCATCTAACTTTCCTCCCTGATAGCGTTCGTTTACAAAATCTTTTAATTGATCGGTTATGTTGTGCTTTTTATTAGCGTACATTACCGTACCAGAGCCATCTGCTCCATGTATAAAATCATAGCCATTAATTTCACCAAATTCTTCAATGTATTTGTTTAACTGATTCCATATTTGATCAGTATATTTTTTAGAAACAGCTTGATTATCTTCAGTAAATGTCTTTTGCTTGCTCTGGTATTCTGTTAGTAAATATTGATAGTTCTGCATATTTAATTCTTTATTTACTTCAGAATTTTGAATATTTGTGGCTAAGACATTAATTTGGATTTCCAAGCTATCTAATATTCTATTTCTTGAAGTCCTAACCGCTTCAAATTTCACTTCTAATTCCTTTTTATATTCAAAATCATTATAAACCTCTTGAACATGCACAAAAGCTACTTTTGGTTGGCTTATATATATATAAATTGAAATCCCTAATGAAAGAACTGCAAATACACTTGATATTAATGCGACATTTATTTTTTTCATCTTTCTATTGGTATAAAAATCTTAATTTGAATTTTTCATTTTTAGTGTTATCAATCTCTAATACATAATATTTTCCAGAAACGAAACCAGTTAAAGTTGATAAATCCATTTCATAATAATTAGCTCCAATTTTTGAAATTAAAGTTGAAGGAATACTAGCAATGGGAGTCAGATCTGATTCAAAAATATTTATATCTAAGTTGGTATTCGCCACAGAATATTCTTCTAAATATTGGAATTTTAGTTTATTAGCAACTGATATATAAAACCCCGCATCTAGCTTTTTCTTTAATACTGGATATTCTGATGTTGGGCAACCAAAGGAGGTATTCGCCATTGTAATTCCTTCACCATTTTCGCCCAAAACTGCATCTACCACATAATTGTTTAGGGGTGTAGTCGAAAAATATTGCAATGGCCAAGGTGTTGGTGGTGGTATTGGCCAAATCATTGGAGGTAAAACCACCCCATTCTTGTAATAACTAGTTTTCCCAGTAGGATTATCATAAACTATTTTAAACACATCTGAAGGGCTAAAAAATGTAGGAAAATCTTGTCTGACTCCTCCTTCAATTACTTTTACATACCTTGAATAAGTAGTAGTATTCGGGATTAGGTCACAATAAAACTCCAATCCATAATCTACATCCACAAGATTAACATTACTGTTATCTATTCCAGTTATTCCGACTGCTAGGTTGTTTACTGAAGTTGAATTTAGTGAAACACTAAACTCTAACCATCCACTTACCCCGTTATGTAAGATATTGGTTGAGGAGGCTCCACTATTCCCATATCCAGGTGATGCATTATTAGTTAATTCACTACCAACAGCTGTTGCTAATACATTTTTGCCCCAGTTAACTTCATAACCAACCGAATAGCTTCTTTCTACTGAAGAAGCACCTCCATAATCAATTGATACAGAATAATCCCCCGCTTCTAATCCTGAAATATTTTGAGTAGTTGCTAAAAAACCGTTTGGTCCAGTCCAAGTAAAACCAGTTGGTGCTGGCCCTATAAGCGCTAAATCTATTGCTCCAGCAGTAGCCCCATAACATATATTATGTGTAATTGTTGCTGTAGGTCTTGTCCAGTAAGGAAACTTTACTGGTACTACATGGTAAAAGAAAGTTCCGGTTGAATACAAAGAAAAATCGATTTTGTAATTATTTGAAGGAGTGTAAGAAACAGGTGTCCCTAATGGGATTTCATTTCTCTTAAAAATAAACGAAGATGTGGTCTTTTCAATACTAAGAATATCTCCTGATGCTAAAATACCTAGACTACTACTTAAAGTAGCACCATTCCATGAATAGAAATTATTAGCAGCATCTACATAAAATCCATAAGCTAAATTGGTGTATTGAACTGCTTGTAGATTTGTTGATAATCGAAAACCATAAGTCCATGCTTTATTCAAACTTACTTCTTCTATGGTTACTCTAACTTCTCCCACGCCATCTGTGTTGTTATCTAAAGTAACTTTCCCAGTTCCCCAGCCATCTGGGTCACTTTTCCTTAATCTATTTTGGAGTGTAGCTATTCCCGTAGAAGGATTCACCCATTTTGGTTCCATTCCTACAGCAGCTACCGCATTTTGAGAAACTAATAATGCATCCGTTACTGTAATACTGTAAACTTTTGAATCTAAATTATACCTCCTTTGCGATTGGTCTCCATCATCCCAAGCATAATAATAAGGAGGAGTGCCAAAATCTGGTGTTAATGCTAAAGAGCCTAATCCTTGTGGTGTTTCTGGAGTTGTAGCAACACATAAGGTAGAAGTATAAGAATGCATTCCCTCTATTCCTGTTGGTGCAAAGTTATACCCTGGAGAAGTAGATGTAAGGTCTACATTATCATTCATACAATGGTATTGAATTATGTATTCAGGATTATTTAGTTCTATTGATGTCTGCCCAAAAAATGTAGCAGTAAAAACAACTAACATTGAATTCAACAAGATTGATTTAAACATAAATTGCTTGGTGATATATTTTTTCATAATACCATAGTATTAAGACTTATGAATACAGTTTATTAATAAAATAGAACAACTATTTTTTAGTTTGAATAAGGCTCTCTATTAGTTTACCTTGCTCTTCTATTTGTTTTTGTTGGCTAATGATATACAAAGTCATTTCCTCGATTTTTTGTAATAAAATAGCATCCATTTCACCAAGATTTATCCCATTTTCTTCTATTTCTTTTGATGAAGGTACATCTGGTAAATGATTGTTTTTGGTAATGTATTCTTCTAACTGTGTTAAAGAATTTAATTTATAATCGTTGGCAAACACAAAATCTGGCCATGGATCTATTGCTTGTACTAAAACTTCCTTTGCCCATACACTAGCAATTAAATTAATGTCACCACCTCCTGTTGTTGAAATCACAACATCTCCCCCTGAAATTTCATTTGTTAATGTAATATCACTGGTTGATACAGAGTGAAATCCAAAATATGCTTTGCTTCCAGCAGCATATCCACTTGGATAAAATGACATGAAAACGTGATCCGTTCCTTCTAATAATAATGAACCTGCATTTCCATACACATGTAATCTTGCTGAAGGTAAACCATTATATATGGAATTTCCTCCAATGCGAACATCTCCATATAGAAATGTCATTCCATAGACACTAAAGGGATATGATGTTACTGCTTGATGTCCAATACCAACTCCTGCTTGAGAATCAAAAAAAGTATAATTAGAAGTACTTGCTGCCCTTATATAATTATTCCCTGTACTAAATGGTAAATATATTTTAGTTGTTTGTTGTATCCTATCAGCTGTATAAATTGTCGCTCCTTGATCTATCCATTGGCCAAATGTTATTACAGATGATAAAATGAATGATGTTATTAGTATTAAATGTTTCATTTTTTTATTTTTTTATTTTTTGTTAAAAATTATTATTTAATCTGAACAAGTGCTTCGATAAGTAGACCTTGTTTATCTATTTCTTTTTGTTGACTAAGTATACTCAGTAAAATGAATAGTGCTGTAAGTATTATTTATTTCATTTTCTTTATAAATTATAACCATAAGTGTATTATTTGATTTTTTTGCGAATTTAATTTCCACTATTGGAATGAAAGAAAAAGAAATAAGCTGCTAATGATATTTGATTAATTGGTTCGGATGAACCTAAAATAAATTCGTTATTTGGTCCAACAATAGTCACTCCTTCATAAACAGTTGCTAATAATAAATTATTTATATCTTTAACTTGAACTTGACTATTACTAACAACGTTCAATATTGCGATTTGTGTTCCTGAAGAATTCTTAAATTCATTCCCAGATACTATACCTATTAATTGATTTTGAGCACCTTGAATATTTCCATTAGGAAGTATTTTTCCAACAATTTGATCAGTACTATTAAAAATTATTCCCTCTGAATTTATTGATACAATAGTATCACCAGTCTCAGTAATTATATCTTGTGAAAAAGAAGTTATTGATATGAACATCATCGAAATAAATAATATTTTCTTCATTGTTTTTGTTTTTAGATTTTAGTATAAATGCAATCAAACCTATAACTAAGAATAACTAGATGCAAGAAAGTGTCAATCTTTTGTATTAACGGTCAAGTTTTTCCTATTAACGGTCGTTTTTTATTTTTAACATTTAACATTTTTAACAAAAACAAGAAAATGGAATATTTGGATTTTTTGAATAAAAAGGAGGAAAAAAGCAAGTAATAATTGTTAATATTTTTTTATAACATTAAAAGGATTATACCGTAAATAAATCAATTATGCTTAACTTTA
>CAYHWX010000170.1:0-6344 GCA_964360245.1 uncultured Vicingus sp. | reverse complement strand
AGGGCATACAGTAGTTGTGTTGGACGATTTAAGCGGTGGATTTGCCGAAAATATAAATCCAAAAGCGAAATTTATAGAAGGTTCAATAAATGATTACCCTTTATTGGAAAAATTATTTGCCGCTGAAAAATTTGATTATGTATATCATCTTGCAGCCTATGCAGCCGAAGGACTAAGCCATTTTATTAAACGTTTTAACTATAACAATAACGTAATTGGAAGTATTAATTTAATTAATCAGGCTGTCATTCATAAAATTAAATGTTTTGTATTCACATCTTCAATAGCAGTGTATGGAAAAGGGCAATTGCCAATGAAGGAAGATATGATACCAATGCCTGAGGATCCTTACGGAATTGCAAAATATAGTGTGGAAATGGATTTGAAAAACACACACGAAATGTTTGGCTTAAATTATATCATTTTCCGTCCACATAATGTCTATGGCGAGTACCAAAATCTTGGCGATCGTTACCGAAATGTGGTTGGTATTTTTATGAATCAGTTGATGCAAGGCAAACCCCTCACTATTTTTGGAGATGGTACTCAAACCCGTGCCTTTAGTTATATTGCGGATGTAGCGCCATGCATTGCTGAATCGGTTAATAATCCGAAAGCGGTGAATCAGGTTTTTAATATTGGTGGCGATAAAGATTACTCTGTAAAAGAATTAGCAACAGAAGTCATGAAGGTCATGAAATTGGAGCAGCCCATACGTTTTTTAGAAGCTAGAAATGAAGTGCAGCATGCTTATTCCGACCACTCAAAATTAAAATCAGTTTTTTCGATTAACGATAATAATTTTACGTCTTTAAGCAGCGGCTTGCAAAAAATGGTGACTTGGGCAAAAACAGCCGGGGTAAAAAAGAGCAAAAAGTTTGAGAATATTGAAATAACCGAAAAACTTCCGAAAATCTGGCTGGAGGATTAAAAATGCCGAAAATTCTTTTTTTAACTGTCCATCGTCCTAACCGATCGCCCAGCCAACGTTTCAGGTTCGAACAATATTTACCTTATTTGAAAGAAGAAGGTTTCGATTATTTGCATTTTTTTTTATTGAATGAGAAAGATGATAAAACATTTTATACCAAGGGAAAAATGTTTTCGAAATTATTTCTGGTCATCAAAAGTGCTATCAAACTATTTAAACTAATTGGAAAGGCAAACGACTACGATTTTATTTTTATCCAGCGCGAGTGTTTTATGTTGGGAACAAGTTACTTTGAAAAACGATTTTCAAAATCACGCGCGAAATTAATTTACGATTTTGATGATTCGATTTGGTTATTAGATGTATCGAATGCAAACAAAGCATTTGCGTGGCTTAAAAATCCCGATAAAACTTCCAAAATAATTTTATATAGCAACATTGTTGTTGCCGGAAATGAATATTTGGGGAATTACGCAAAACAGTTTAATAAGAATGTAAAAATAATTCCGACAACTATTAATACAAGCGAGTATTCTAAAAAAGGAATAAGGGCTAAAGATAAAATTTGTATTGGATGGAGCGGAAGCTTAACTACCATAAAACATTTTGAACATGCGGTACCTTGCCTGATTAAATTAAAACAAAAGTTCGGCGATAAAATAACTTTTAAAATTATTGGCGATTCCACTTATGTAAATGAAACATTAAACATTAAGGGCACCGGTTGGAAAAGCGAAACAGAAGTGGAAGAACTGTTGGCATTAGATATCGGTATTATGCCTTTACCGGATGATTTATGGGCCCAAGGAAAATGTGGGTTAAAAGGATTGCAATATATGGCTCTGGAAATCCCAACAATTATGTCGCCCGTTGGTGTGAATACCAATATAATTAAGGATGGCGAAAACGGTTTTTTAGCCAATTCGGAAAACGAGTGGATAGAAAAACTGACCCGGCTAATTGAATCAAAAGAGTTACGTGAAAAAATTGGAAAAGCCGGCCGGGAAACTGTGGAACAAAAATTTTCGATTAAGGCCCAAAAAAATAATTTCCTTTCTTTATTCAAATAATTCAAAATGGAATTGGTATTTGCTACCTCAAATCAAAACAAAGTAATAGAGGTTCAAAAAGTGGTTGGACAAAAATTTAAATTACTTAGCTTAAACGATATTGGGTGTGTTGAGGAAATTCCTGAAACAGCCGATTCGTTTAAAGGTAACGCCCTTCAAAAAGCAAAATTTATTTATGATAAATTTAAACTCAATTGTTTTGCCGATGATTCAGGATTAGAAGTGATTGCTTTAAATAATGAACCCGGGGTTTATTCTGCACGATATGCCGGAGAGTCCAAAAATGATGAAAGCAACACAAAAAAATTGTTAAACAACTTAAAGAATGAAATCAATCGAAAGGCTTGTTTTAAAACGGTTATCGCCTTAATTATTGATGGAAAAGAACAGTTTTTTGAAGGCATTATAAACGGACAAATTACCCAAAAGATCATTGGTAACGGGGGTTTTGGTTACGACCCGGTTTTTATACCTGATGGTTTTGATAAAACCTTTGCGCAAATGAGCCTTGACGAGAAAAATTTGATAAGTCATAGGGCTATTGCCACTCAAAAGTTGGTAGAGTTTCTAACTACTAAAGCTTAAATTGTTAATTATTACGTTAATTAATTATTTGAACTTCATTTCAAACAAGTACTATTATTTTGAACTTTAAAGTCTGAACTAGATTTATGTCGAAACTAAAGATTGGAATTATTTTTGGAGGGCGTTCAAAAGAACGTGAAATTTCTTTTGCCGGTGGCCGTACGGTTTACGATAATTTAAATAAATCTATTTTCGAAGCCATTCCTTTGTTTATTGATTCGTTTGGTAATTTTGTGTTACTCGATTGGCAATATGTTTACAAAGGAACCATCCGCGATTTTTATCCACCGGTTGAATTTCTTCCCGCTACAAATACCGAATTTCAATACTACGCCGAGAATTTAGGAGAATTAAACATAAAACAACAAGAAGAATTAATTTCTAAAATTGGAAAAAAAATAAAAGTTGATGAATTGAAAAATTTAATTGATTTTGCTTTTTTATGTTTGCATGGTCCGTACGGAGAAGATGGAAGAATACAGGGTTTATTTGAATATTTAGGCATTCCCTATTCCGGTTCCGGTGTTTTACCTTCGGCAATTGGTATTGACAAAGCAGTTCAGAAAAACCTAATGGTAAAGGCCGGATTTAATTCGCCGCCTTTTTTTACTATTGAGAGAAACGATTGGATTAGCGGAAACTGTAAAGGTGTTTGGGATAGAGCAAAAGAGGAAATTGGTTTTCCGATGGTGATAAAACCTGCAAACCAGGGCTCATCCATTGGCGTTACTATTTTAAGTAATGTTAGTGAGCTCGAATTTATGTCGGCCGTCGAAAAAGCTATATTTACTAAATGGGTTGAAGCCGACGAATGGAATAAACTGGATGAAGAAGGGAAAAGCAAATATGTACATCTTTTAAGTGATATTCGGGAGGGAATAGGAATGCCAATTAGAATTGATGGTGAAAAAATAATTTACGATCCGAATATATTAATTGAAGCATTTAACGCCGAGTTAAAAACAAAAGATGGATTAGTGGCCGAAAGTTTGGATGGTGAAAGTACAGTGTTGATTGAAGGTTTTATTGAAGGAAAGGAATTCAGTTGCATTGTAATTGAAGACGAAAAAGGAAAAGCAATAGCATTACCTCCAACTGAAATAAGAAAAGGAAAAGAATTATTTGATTACCGGAGCAAATACATGCCGGGCTTATCCCGAAAAATTACACCTATTGATTTACCTGATGAACAAATAAACGCGATTCGAAAGGATTGCGAAAAATTATTTTATGAGTTAAATTTTGATGTGTATGCTCGCATTGATGGATTTTTAAGTACAAGCGGGAAAATATTTTTGAATGATCCGAACACAACTTCGGGAATGATGCCGTCTTCTTTTTTCTTTCATCAGGCCGCCGAGATTGGTTTGAACCCATCGCAGTTTCTCACTTTTATTATCCGCACTTCCCTTGCAAAACGCATCAATAATTTAAAGGGCGCAACAAATTATAATCATTTACTAAAACAGATGGATGATGATATTAGTCACGAAAAAAATGCAGGCAGAAATAAAGTAAAAGTTGCGGTTATATTGGGAGGTTATTCATCGGAGCGTCATATCTCAGTTGAGAGTGGCAGAAATATTTATGAAAAACTAGCTTCGTCAGAAAAATATGCACCGATACCGGTTTTCTTAACTGGTGATCATGACAATCATTTGATGTACAGAATTCCTATTAATCTGTTGTTAAAAGATAATGCCGATGATATTAAGGAAAAGATGAATTCTTATAAAGTTCATTCTATCATTAAGCAAATATTAAATGAGTGTAAAACAATCACAGAAAAATATGCGTCGCTAAATAATTTAGAAGCGCCACAATTACTTTCGTACAATGATTTAGCAAAAAAAGTGACGCAAGTATTTATTGCTTTGCATGGCAGGCCTGGAGAAGATGGTTCGGTTCAGGAAAAATTAGAAGAAGTTGGTTTATCATATAACGGTTCAGATAAAGCGAGCTCCGAAATCACAATTGATAAATACAAGACCAACGAAATTTTAATGAAAAATGGTTTATTGGTGGCGAAGCATATGCTAATCAATGCGGCTGATTGGAAAAGCAAAAAAGAAGAGTTAAAAACAAAATTGCAAAACGACTATAAATATCCATTTATTGCAAAGCCCGTTGATGATGGATGTAGCAGCGCTGTTAAGAAAATAAAATCGTTCGAGGAGTTTGATGCATTTGCAACTTTAATGTTTAGGTCGAGTGAAGAGTTAGATGCAAAAGCAGCAGAAATATTGCACATCAAACCAAAAGAAGAATTTCCACAAAAACAATTAATATTAGTTGAAGAGTTAATTTCAAAAAACGGAGCCAAACATTTTTTAGAGATTACCGGAGGAATGCTTACAAAATTAAATCCAAAGGGCGAATTAGAATACGAAGTGTTTGAAGCATCAGAAGCTTTAGCTGAAGGGGATATTTTAAGTCTGGAAGAAAAATTTTTAGCCGGACAAGGTCAAAACATTACACCGGCGCGTTATTCAAAGGATGCAAAAGAGCGCCAACAAATTTCAGATAAAGTAAAACAAACCTTAGGTGTTGCGGCAAAAGCTTTAAATATTTTAGGGTATTGCAGGATAGATGCATTTGTCAGAATTTTTGATGCAAATAAAATCGAAGTCATTTTTATTGAAGTGAATTCATTACCGGGCATGACTCCAGCTACCTGTATATATCATCAGGCCGCCATAAATCGTTACAAACCTTATGAGTTTATAGACTCGATATTAGATTTTGGGAAGAAAAGGATGATATTGACTTCAAAGTAATTAACCGTAATAACCTAACATGTAATTAATTAATAGTCAAATGATTACTGAGATATTAAGACTTAATTCACATCCTTTGAACAGCTTAGTAACACGATTCCCACTTTTTTCTATCTAATAAAAAGGCTCTTCGTCTAAAAAGCCTAATTATGAGCACTTTCCGTTGTACCTTTGCTTGTTCATAACTTATACTGACAACATGTTTGAGATATTAAAAAATTTTGAGACTAAGTTCAACGGCCTTAAGAAAAAGGGTTTACGTATTGAGGGTTTATCTATGATAGATCCAAAGAGGAAGAAACATGTCATCATGATTTCTAAACCATTTTTATTCGACAATCGTCAGCTTCCAAAAAGCTATGAAGGTTTGGATATAAAATCTAAAATTGAAGGTGGTTTACCTGAAGAATTTAAGTTTGATAAAGAGGCTATTAAGAAAGAATATTTGTGGGCACCTATAAAGTTTGAAAAATACGTAGATCGTTGCGAAGACGAAATTCGTAAGCAATTTGGTAACCCAAACATGACTCGCAAGGAAATGTTGGATGCTTTAGCTTTTGGAAATTTCGAAGAGCACAAAAAGAAAAGTATGCAGTTAATGACTGAAGGCAAAATTCCGCCCTTCAAGCTTAATTAAAACATAAAAAATTGATATTAATATCGGTTGAAGCTTTTCGCTTTGGCTTAAAACGTTCTCTTTTAGAGGACGTTTTGTTTTTTAGCTATTCTTCCGAGTGAACACATGGTTTTTTCTATTAAATCAATGCCCCAAAACCAAACTAAAACCCATTATGAATCGTATGGTTTTTAAAGAGCTAAAATACTTCAAGCCCCTAGCCTGAAAAATTGATGAACGGTAATTAATGGTTAAAATTATTTTTTGTAAATTAGACTCATATATTTTTAAGGCATAAGAATAAAAATGAAAAGACTATTTATCTTCTTTTTTCTTTTAATTTGTTCAATTTCTCTTTTTTCTCA
>CAYHWX010000169.1:0-6449 GCA_964360245.1 uncultured Vicingus sp. | reverse complement strand
ATAAAGACGATAGAAACGCTAACCAATTGGAATTGTTCAAGTTATAATGGGACAGCAGTGATTATAAATATAAATTCCGATTAATCCTCCAGGAGCCAATTTCTTCAATAAAGAAAAAAATGCTTTGCGCGGATCAGGCGTATGATGAATAACCCCGATAGAATATATAATATCAAAGAAGTTGTCAGGATATGGCAATTCAAAAACTGAAGCCTGGGCGACAGAAACATTCTCAAACCCTAAGGTATTTTTATAAGCTGTCTCTACTGAAAGACTGATGTCTACGCAATGTCTTTGCGTCTGTGGATTATTATTAAATAGGTATTCTGACCAAGCGACACCACAACCAGCGTTAAGCGTATTTTTTGCCTGGGAAAAAAGTCTATTGAGTTGAGCTTTAGTGGAACAGCCTAATAAAGCCAGTAACTGCTCTCCTAAAGAGACTGCGTCATATAGATGCGTCCCAATACTTCGACTCCTTCCTTCTCTCCATTTTCTTCCAAAAGAAGCTGCTGTTTGCATTTCTTTGGTACTGGTTTTATTATCCGCGGCATAAAGTGAGTTATCCACAAATCGAGGAATCCCGCGGATAATTGGATATTCATTCGCTTTATTATATAATGCACCGGAAAAAATCTCTCCCTTTTTATCTCTATCTACCCTTAGAGAGAGTTTTGCTTTTGTCTTGGGATCGATAAAAAAGTTATGTTCTTTTTTCATTGCAACGGCTCACCCTTTAGAAACAGTTTGAGCCACCATTCGAAACATAATAAAGACCAAATGAATAAACGTCTGTTTTGTTTTCCACTAATATGCTCGTTCACGAGAGTATGCACGGTTCGATAATCGAAAAAATCATAAATATTCGCCTTTTTATTTAAAAGCAATTGCTTAACATAATCTATGCTTTCGCCCTTGAACCAACTTGCATCAGGGCCGCTAAAACCCTGCTTATATTGATTAACAATTCTTGAGCCAACATATCTTTTTAATGTTTTACGTAAGAGCATTTTACCATCACGCATTTTTTCGAAATAGGTATCGCGTTTAGCCAAATCATCTTCGTCTATCAGTAAAACGCTATCGATATTATTTAGTTTCAGACGCACCGGGACTTTAAGAGCGTAATCAACCAGGTCATTATCTAGGAAAGGGACTCGGGTCTCGAGGCTATGCGCCATGCTGAGCTTATCTTCAACGATTAATAATCCATGAAGGAAGGTTTTTGCTTCAAAATAAAGAGAGTGGTTGATATAGTCTTCTGTTGTTTTAGGCATAAGTTTATGATGCCCATACACAGACTTGAAAATATCTTCAGTCGATATATCACTAATATCGCTCCGGATTGGGGAAAAAAGTTCTTTTATAGTTCTATTAGGAACCAACCTCTGCCAATAGTGGTAATACCCATCAATATAATCGTTAAAATTTTTGCTTCGCAATGTCTTATAATATCTCCAAGGATAACCCGCAAACAGCTCGTCCCCTCCCACTCCCGAAAGACAAACCTTTACGAATCTACTGGATAATTTTGATGCGTAAAAATTAGGGTAACTTTGTCCAAGCCTTAAGTCTTCCAAGCTCCAAACTAAGCGCGGCAAACATCTACTCATATCTCCTGATTTTAGAACCATTTCGTAGTGTTCTGTCTGATAAAGGTAAGAAATATGCTCTGCTTTTTTGCGTTCATCATAAGAAAGCTCTAGCCCTGACGCGGAAGACAAATCAAACCCAATAGAGAATGTTTTAATTTCATTTAAATACCTCGATGCAATTGCTGTAATTGAACCTGAGTCCAGTCCGCCGCTCAAATATGAGCCGATTTCCACATCGCTGACTAACTGCCTTTTTACCGCTTGTTTAAATAACCTATCCAGTTCTTTAATATAATCTTTTTCCGTGCGAGTTTTCCTTTCTTCTTGGAAATGAAAATCCCAGTATCGGCCTCTAGTAAATTTAACGTTATTTTTTAAATCGATTTTTAAAAAGCTGCCCGCAGGGATGACCTTTACTTCTTTAAAAAGCGTCCTATCAGTAAAAACATTCTGAAACGTGAAATATTCAAGAAGAGTTTTTTTGTCTAAGTTAACGCTAAATTCAGGATGCTTGAGAAAAGCTTTTATTTCGGAAGCAAAAAGCAGGTTTTTCTCATTGTTCCAATAATAAAGGGGTTTTATTCCATATCTATCTCTTGCCAAAGTAAGTGTTTTTTCTCTACGATCCCATACTGCAAAGGCAAACATACCGTTGAATTGACTAAGCGATAGTAACCCTTGCTCTGCGAAAGATTGCAACACTACTTCTGTATCTGAATTAGACTGAAATTTTGTCCCTTGATTTTTTAAGACACTGCGTAATTCTTTAAAATTGTATATTTCACCATTATAGACGATAGCATATCTTAAATCTTGAGTCTGCATTGGTTGATGCGCGGCAAGGCTTAAATCAATAATTGATAGGCGGCGATGGCCTAGCCCTACAAAATTATCAAGATAAATCCCCTCGTCATCTGGCCCGCGATGCGCGAGCGCGCCTGTCATATTCTGAAGAATATCGCGACGAACCGGTTTTTTAGTTAAACTGATAATTCCTGCTATTCCGCACATTTTTTTATGGATTTTTTAAGTGTTTTGACTATAAATATCTGCTCTTTTATAGTCAAAGTATGGTATAGAGGTAAGGTCAGGGTATGCGAATACGCAAAAAATGCATTTTGATAAGCTTCCTTGGGAATTACAAGGTTCTTTCGATAATACTGTAGGCGAGGGATGCAATATGTACCAATCTGGCTTTCAATGCCCTTACTTCTCAAAAAGCTCCTTAGGGTTTCACGCTTGATTTTCCGGGAAAGCAAAATCACGTATGATTGGAAATTATGCCTGTAATTACTCGGCACCGATGGTGTTTTTAATAATCCTTGAGTTTCCATATCCCTCAATAAAAATGTGTAGTGCTTGGCAAGAGCGATTCTTTGAGAAATAAGCATATTAATTTTTTTGAACTGCATAAGAAGCACCGCGGCTTGAATATCAGATAATCTAAAGTTATACCCTACTCCGAGAAAGCCATGATTATATTCTCCGTGGCTTCTTGCGAGGTGAATACTTTTAGCGAATCTTGCAGAATTAGTTACCACGCAACCTCCTTCGCCCGAAGTGATAACCTTGCGCGGATGGAACGAGAAAACCCCAATATCACCCAGCGCCCCAAGCTTAACTTTATTATACTCTGAACCAAATGAACAGGCGGCATCTTCGATAACCGATAAATTATATTTTTTTGCGATTGCCGATATCTCAGTCATATTAGCGGAAAGACCGAATTCATGGACGACCATGATTGCTTTAGTTTTTCTAGTAATGAAATTAGAGATCTTTTCTGCCGCGATATTATAGGTTTCAAGGTCTATATCGCAAAATACCGGCTTTGCTCCGCCCAAAATTACCGAATTACTAGTGGCAGGAAAAGAGAATGAGGGGACTATAACTTCATCATTTTTGCTTAATTCCAATGCTTTTACCGCGGCGATTAAACCGGTAGTGGCGGAGTTAAGTAAAATTGCGTATTTTACCCCTATAAAATCAGCAATATTCTTTTCTAAAGTTCTAACATAGTTACCCTGCGTAAGCCACCCGCTTTTTAGCACTTTGGTAACTTCCCTAACCTCATCATCCGTAATAAAAGGTTTTATGATCGGAAATTTAATTTTGCGCATGTACTTCTCCGACAATAGGCTTATTTTGATAACTCGCCTTCCAATGAGAACAATGATTGCAAGGAATTAGTTTATCTAAATCGGCAGCTAAATGTTTTTTTCTTATTTGATGGTAAAATTTTGAATTCCAAATTGAATGAATTGAATTATCAGCAACATTCCCGATTAAAATATCCCTCTGCCAATCGTGGTTGCACAAAGCAACATTGCCATTCCAATAAATGATCATATCAGTCAGGACCTTCAAGCAAGGTCTTCTCACCATTTGAGCAGAACCTGAATCACTGATTTGGCCTAAATTTCCTTCCAGAGAATGCGCCGGGTAAATCCTCACCCTATTGACTTTTTTCGCCCAAAATTCGACAAAATCAGCGATCGAATCTTTATTTTCTTCAGTTTTTACCGCGGAAACCTGAATTTCCGGCAGATCTGCCAGAAGCTTATGTTTAAGATTTATAAAATTCAGTATATTCGAAAATACAACTTCATAATCGGAATTTTTTCTAATTTTATTATACTGCTCCGGATTGTTAACATCAACGCTAAATGAAATAAAATCAATTTTAAGCTCAATGAGTTTTTTAGCGGCAAGAGGAGAAAGAAAAAAGGCATTAGTAGCCAATTGAATCGGCCTAATGCCTTTTTGTTTCGCGTAGAAAAGCATATCGAAAAGTTGAGGATGCAAAAACGATTCCCCTCGGAAAAAAGGCACTAACGATACCGGTAAAAAATTTGCGGCCTCATCTACTATTTTTTTAAATAACTCAATATCCATATCCCCGAGCTCCATTTTTACTTTGTGGCGGGGGCACATAAAACAATGTAGATTACAGCGATTTGTTAACTCTACAGTAATTCGTTCCGGGAACGGGAATGAATCATTGAAATCCCCATAGCATTCCCATGCCTTTAGGGGCTCCTCAAATATGTTATGTCTATGAAATACGTGAGCCATGGTATAATTAATTTCTAATTGTTACTTTTTTTTCGTTAACTGAATATTTTTTCCCGCAGGCTATACAAACTGCAGCACTCTTTTTTACATCAAGTTTTTCTCCGCATTGACACATCCAGCCTTTTAATCTGGCGGGATTACCATACACAAGCCCATACGCGGGAATATTTCTAGTTACCACAGCACCTGCGCCTATAAGCGCATACTCGCCGATGTTGTTACCGCAAATAATCGTAGAATTAGCTCCTAAGGTCGCGCCTTTCTTTATCAGTGTTTCTTTATATTCATTTTTTCTGGAAATGCCGCTGCGAGGATTAATAACATTAGTAAAGACGACCGAAGGGCCGCAAAAAACATCATCTTCCAGTAAAACACGATCATAAATAGATACATTGTTTTGAATCTTAACATTGTTACCGATTACTGCTTTTGATCCGATAAAAACATTCTGTCCAATCTTACAGTTTTTACCAATAATAGCCCCTTTCATTACGTGTGAATAGTGCCAAATTGTGGTATTTTCTCCAATTATAGAACCTTCCTCAATCTCAGAGCTGGGGTGGTTTATATATTGAGGGTTCCATTGGATAGTATTAAGATTAACAAGCGACGCATGCTGCTCCAGGGATTTCTGGCACGCTTGCAAAACCTTGAGCACACGCAATGCATTTTGGCCGTCTGTTTTCGGCTTAGTTCTTGTATGAATGCAATCATAAAAATGTTTACATTCGATCACGAGGGGTTCTTCGGAATTAACCGCTACGCGCCTTGCTGATTCTTTTTTAGAAACGGGTAGCTGATTAATCCAGTTAATTTTATGGTTGTAAACGACAAGTTTATCTTTTCCCGCGACATCATCGAAAACCGCCATCTTTTTATCTCCCACAACGATAAGCTTTTGTTCCTTATAAGGGTGAAGCCAGCTGACAAAGATATGAGCTTTAACACCGCTGGAAAAGTTGAGCACGCTTAATGTAGTATCGGCAATTTTTTTATTCAGATAATTACCACCGGATGAAAGAGCAGACTCAGGCATTTCATCTAAAAGGAGCAAAATAACTGAAATATCGTGCGGCGCGAAACTCCACAGAATGTTCTCCTCGCGCCTAAATTTTCCTAAATTTAAACGATTAGAATAAATATATTGAATTTTGCCCAAATCTCCTTTTTGCACGAGTTCTTTAAGTTTTCTAATGGCTGGATGAAATTCCAAAAGGTGTCCTACCATAAGAATACGCTTACGACTATTCGCTAAATCAATAAGCTCTGCGCCCTGGAAAACCTGTAGAGCAAGAGGTTTTTCAACAAAAACATCTTTACCTGAAAGAAGCGCTTCTTTCGCGAGCGCATAATGCGTTTCTGCTGGCGTGGATACTACAACAGCAGCAATGGACGGGTCATTTAAAACAGATCCGTAAGAAGTAGTCGTGCGCAAACCCGGATAATTATTTTTAAGCAGTATAAGTTTTTCTTGATCAGTATCACAAATCGTGTCCAACACGCCGAGTTGAAAAAAAACTCTAATAAGGTTTTCCCCCCAATGGCCCGCTCCGATAACCGCAATCTTTTTCTTATTTTCTTTCATTTTTATACCTCAAGCCTTCGACTAAGAACGTTGCTGATGCTTCTTACATACCTTTTGCTTCCCCTCGCTTATCTTACGAAAATATTTAAAAGATTTTATTTTTACTAAAATCTTATCTACATCTATACGATTAAAGCTGCAATCGCCATAGTCAAGACTAGTGATAGTTTTAAACCCGGTATATTTTGCTAAAG
>CAYHWX010000168.1:0-6452 GCA_964360245.1 uncultured Vicingus sp. | reverse complement strand
CCAGTTTGGATTGGGACATGACCAACCAAGTAGATATACCAGTTGCGAGTGGTGTATATTTAATACATGTGTTGGTACCTGATGTTGGTGAAAGAACATTAAAATGGTTTGGTGTGATAAAACCAACTGACTTAAATGGATTTTAAAAAACAAATCATCCGTTGACTTTATGTCAACGGATGAAAAAAATTGTTTACATTTAAACAATGAAACGATTATTCCAAATCATATTTATACTCTTTTTTATGATCCCATTTAATGGTTTTAGTCAAAACAATGCTCCAATAGCTGTAAATGATACTTTTTATGTAACATTTAATGATTCTTTGGCTATTTATCAGTACTCTGGCTCTCTTATAGTTTGTGTCCCTAATTCATTTAATTTTTTAATCAATGATTCAGATCCTGACGCTAATCTATTTTATGTAGATACTGCATTTTATAACGGATTGGGATATTTTAGCATTGTTACCGATAGTCTTAATTCCACTATGAAAAGATCAAATATTGTATATATGCCTACATTCAATTTTTGGGGATTAGACAGTATTCCATATGTTATAAGAGATGATGGTATCCCTGTAATGTATGATACGGCAACCATTTATCTTTTAGTAAAACGAAAAGAAAATGAAAAGTTAGATTTAAATAACATTGATGCAACCGTTGGTTACGACGGATTATTTACATCATATAGCAACCCCAATCCCAACGGCATAACACCTGGGTTTGAAGCTCCTTCAGGAAATAATACTCACACTATTTCTGGTGCTAATTTATGGATAGCCGGAAAGAATTTGGATTCAGCATATGCCTCAGCAAATACAGCCGAAATTTACATGGAAAAAACATATGGTAATAGTGGACCAATTATGGATTTCTCAGAGTACACCAAACATTATGATTTCGATTGGGACAGAGTTTGGAAAATTAATAATTATGACCTTATTTATCACTTTAATAATTGGATGAATGGAGGATATCAACCCATTGAAGTAATCGCCAATTGGCCCGCACATGGAGATACTACCAAAGGGCAAGCATTTTATTTGGCTCCTTTTGTGGATAACAATGGAGATGGTATTTACAACCCTTACGCTGGTGATTATCCTAAAATTAAAGGACAACAAGCAATTTACTTTATATACAATAGTGAACGAGATAAAATTCAGAACTATTCTAATGAAAACATGAAGGTTGAAGTTCACGGCATGGCATATGTGTACAATTGTTCTTCCGATTCAGCTATAAATAATACCGTTTTCGTTGATTTTAAAGTTTATAATCGTTCAAATCTAACTTTTGATAGTACTTATATTGGTGTGATGGCATATATGAATATAGGAGACCTAGCCGATGATTATATGGGGACAGATGTAGATAGAAACTCTGTCTACACATACAATGGGGATTTAATTGATGAGAATGATAGTAACACCACTTATTCTGGATATTTAAGTAAAACTCCTGCACAAAGCATGACCCTGTTAAAAGGAGCCAAACAAGATAATGATGGAATAGACAACAATTTTGGAATTAATGCGAATGAAACTATAAATGGTTTAGGTTTTGGCGATGGAACAGCTGATAATGAGTATTGGGGGATGGAAGTTTCTCCAATTTATCTCCCTTTTACAAGCTGTTTCGGACCAAATTTTTATGCAATATATAGTTCGGAATTTTACAGTCTATTAAAAGGATATTGGCCTTTTGATGGAAGCTCTATCGTTTACGGAGGAAATGGGGTTGCCGCATCTACTGGAGGCACCGTTCCTTGTAAGTATCTTTATCCTAGCAATTCCGACTCTTATTTTTATGGTACTCAAGGGCTTTCTCAACCTAATTGGACAGAGGTTATTGAAGGTAATCCACAAGGACAAAGAAATCCTATTATTTCAAGCGGACCTTTTACGTTTGTAACAAATGGTAGTACAGAAATAAATGTAGCCTTTGTGTTTGGAAAGGATTATCAAGCAACAGATAATGAATCGAGTATATTAATTATGCAAGAGAGAATAGATTCTATCAGAAGTTATTACGTAACAGATTTTGTTTCGGTTTGTGGAGGAACGTTGGGTGTTTCTGAAAACGCTACCCATAAAGAACAACTATTAGCCGTTTACCCTAACCCTTTTAACAACGAGATAACTGTTAATTATGAGTTAACCCATAAAACTGCAACACTAGAAATTTACAATTTGATGGGCGAGAAAATAACATCACAAAAGATTACAAAAAATTCAACGGTAATTGATTTATCGAATCAATCTAATGGAATTTATTTTATTACCATTATTGATGGAAACAATAGGTGGAGTGAAAAAATAATTAAACATTAAGGCGTTTTGCAATCAAGTCAGCAAGCTACAGTCGGCAGTTAGCAACTTACTACACTTTGCAGAGACCTTTGCCTCCCGATAGCTATCGGAATGAAGATTGAGGGCTGCCAACTTTACAGACAGACACTAATTAACTAAATTACAGCAGGTTTTTTTCTAACTTTAGAAAATATTCTTTTTGATTTTTCTTTGGTATTAAATGCTATTAAATACATCACCGGAACCAATATTAAAGTAATAAAAGTGGCAAAACTTAATCCGAAAATAATAGTCCATGACAATGGTCCCCAAAAGGCAACGGAATCTCCACCAAAATAAATTTTAGGATTTAATTCGGTAAACATGGTTACAAAATCGATGTTAAACCCAACAGCCAACGGAAGCATACCTAAAATGGTAGCAGTTGCTGTTAAAAGAACTGGAGTCATTCTAATTCGGCCTCCTTCAATAACGGCATCACGCACCGACATACCTCTTTCTACTAAATTGTCGGTAAATTCTACCAGTAATATTCCGTTCCTGACGACAATTCCTGCTAAAGCTACTACTCCAATTCCAGTCATCACCACAGAAATATCCATATTAAAAATAGCCAAGCCGAGTAAAACGCCAATCACACTCAAAATAATTTCGGAAAGAATAATTAAGGTTTTACCAACCGAATTAAATTGTATGATAAGAATAAGTAAAATAATAAATACCGAAATCATTAATGCTCTTCCCATAAATGCGGCAGCTTCTTTTTGTTCTTCTTTTTCTCCAGTAAGTCGAATTGTGGTGCCTTGTGGAGCAGGAAAATTACTTACTACCGATAAAAGAGAAGCATTAACTTTGTTTGGATTAAATCCAGAAAGCACATTGGATGATAAGGTAATAACTCTTTTTTGATTTTTTCTTTTTATTCCACCATAAGTACTGGTGTAATCAACTTTAGCAAAAGCTGATAAAGGCACTTGACGGATGGCTCCTCCCATATTCATATCTCGATAGGTAATTTTTAGGTTTTGCAATTCTTCGATGTTATTTCGTTGCGATTTTTTATACCGAAGCATAATTGGGTAATCATCATTTTCATCTTTAAATCGTGAAATTTCTTTCCCATAAACCGCATTACGAAGTTCCATCCCAATTTGTCCAGTAGAAATTCCTTCCCGATTGGCACGCTCTCTATCAATGTTAATTTTTATTTCAGGTTTGTTGAGTTGTAAGTCCGATTTCAATTCTTCAACACCAGCTATTTGGAGTGAGTCTAACGTTTTTTTCAAAGAAATAGAAGTTGCAATTAAATCTTCAAATTTGTCGCCACTAATTTCAATGTTAATTGGTTTGTCGGTTGGTGGTCCGTTTTGCTCCTGATCAACAGACAATTCAACTCCTGGAATTCCTTTAACGGCTTGCCTAATTTCGTCTAAGTATTTTGCTGTTGAAATTCCATCTCGTAATCCAAACTCTACAAAAGCAACACCTACTTTTGCTTTGTTAGAATATTTTCCTCGATCGTCCCTGTTTTCGGAAGCACCAATAGCAATGTTGGTAATCACCGATTCAACAATCGGATTTTTTTCTCCAATTACCTGATAAACTCTATCCTCAATAATTTTTGCAACAGAATCGGTGGCAGATGCTTTTGTTCCAACAGGCAAAGTGGCATATACATAAATAAAATTAGGATCGCCTTTTGGGAAAAATACAACTTTAGGATTTCGTAATGCTGTTAGCATCACCGAACTTATCAACAATAAAACAGTAGCTCCTACAATTTGATAAGGACGTTGAAGTGCCCAATTCAAAAAACGTGCATAAAAACGTTGAGCAGCAGGCCATATTTTTTCTTGAAACTTTACAATCATTTTTTGTATCAACAAATTATAAAGGGTATAAATGAGTAGCATTAAGATGGTTAAATTTCCCATTCCAAAAAAGCCTGAAATATAAAACAGCACTGCAATCATTGACATTATTACTGCAGTAATTAGTAACCCTTTACGACTTTTTTTAGTTTCATGATTGGAGTCATGAGGTTTCATAAAGTTAACCGCAAAAACAGGATTGATAATATAAGCAACCACCAATGAGGCACTTAGCGTGATAATCATGGTTACTGGCATAAAGTGCATAAATTTTCCGATAGTTCCTCCCCAAAATGCCAACGGAATAAATGGTGCTAAAGTGGTAATGGTTCCCGACAAAACAGGTAGAAAGACTTCGCCAGCGGCTTGTTTTGCTGCGGTAACAATATTTTTTTTACCATTATCGAAAATACGATGCGTATTTTCGATAACGACGACGGCATCATCAACAACTATTCCTAGTCCCAACAGAAATGCAAATAATACAATCATGTTCATGGTAAACCCAATGCCTGGCAAAATTAAAAACGCAATAAACATCGACAATGGAACGGACATTCCAACAAATATAGCGTTGGTAACTCCCATAAAAAACATCAAAACAATGGTAACCAAAATAAAACCAATGATAATGGTATTAATTAAATCGTGTAAGGTGGTTCGAGTTTGCGAGGATTGATCTCCTGTTATTTTAACTACCAAATCTTTTGGAAGTGAAGTTTCCTTCATTTCCTTAATGATATCATTTATTTTATCGGACGCATTAATCAAATTTTCTCCACCTCTTTTAACGATGTTTAAAGTGATTACTTTTTTGTGGTCAAGACGCCCATAACTTTCTTGCTCTAAAAATCCATCTTTTACCTCAGCAACATCTTTTAGGTAAACAGGAGCTCCCGACATGGAATTGATAAGAATATTTTGAATACTTTCGATAGTGGTAAACTCACCTGAAACACTGATAGTTCTTGCCATTTCATCCATATCAACCGTTCCACTCGAAATAATTAGATTTTCAGAAGCAATAGCTCTTTCAATATCTGACATGGAAAGTTTGGAGGCATGCATTCGGTACATGTCCACATTAATCTGAATCTCTCGCTCTAATGCACCAACTACATCGGCTCTTGTAATTTCAGGTAGCGACTCAATTTTATCTTGCAAGTCGTCGGCATATTTTTTTAGTTGACTCAATTCATAATCGCCAGAAATGTTAACGAACATAATGGGCATTTCCGAAAATTCAACTTCCATCACACTTGGGTCGGCAGGTAAATCTTTTGGTAAATCTTTTTTAGCTTTATCAACAGCATCCTTCACTTTTTGTTTAGCAACAGCAACATCTACTGTAGTGTTAAATTCTACAATTACATTAGAAAAATCCTGAACCGAATTACTGGTCAATTTTTTTACTCCAGAAATAGATTTGATTTGTTTTTCAAGGTTTTTAGTTACCAAGTTCTCAATATCTTTTGGCGAACTACCAGGGTAAACGGTACTTACAAAGATGGTGGGGATAACAATATCAGGAAACTTTTCTTTTGGAATGCTGATGTATGAAAGAATTCCAGCCAAGGTAATAAATATGGTTAGCACGTAGATAACCGATTTATTATCAATCGACCAACTTGTTAATTTAAATTCTTTAAATTTCTTTTCCACGATTAAACTATTTAGAAGTTAATTAACATGCTTTCTGCTAAATCCAAATAACCTACCGTTATTAGTTGGTCATTTAGGTTTAATCCTTCGGTTATTTCTGCTTTTCCATTATAAATCTGTCCAACTTTAATTTCTCTTTTTGTTGCCATTTTTTTTCCATTTTTGGTGCTGGCTACATAAACATAAGATGAAGTTCCTGTTTGTTGTATATAATTTAATGGGATTACAATAGAAGAATCTTTTTGGTAGTCAATTACTTTTAAAACAACAACCATATTTGGCCGATAATCTGGGTTTTGTTCATCCAAATTAGCTTCCGCACTAAATGTTCGGGTTATGTTATTAATAACTTTAGAAGTATAAAATATTTTTGAAGTAATTTCTTTTTCTAAATCTGGGAAGAAAATTACCACATCATTTCCCTTTTTAATTTTTGAAGCATAGGTTTCAGAAATCTCTGCCTTAACTTTTAAGGTGTTTAAATTAACTACTCTAATTGTTGGCATTCCAGGCATTAACGATTGACCAATTTTAATATCAACGGCATCGATTACGCCATTAATTGGAGCTTTTATTTTCGACAATTCTAGTTGCTCTTTTA
>CAYHWX010000167.1:0-6455 GCA_964360245.1 uncultured Vicingus sp. | reverse complement strand
GTATCTTACTTCTGTTTATTTTACAGATGCCAATACTGGTTATATTGTTGGCGAAACTGGAACAATTTTAAAAACCTCCAATGGAGGTACAAATTGGACAACAGTATTAGTTGGAGAAACGATTGTTTCGAATTGGTTAAATTTACATTCAGTTTATTTTACTGATGCCAATACAGGTTATACTGTTGGAAATAATGGGCTAATTCTAAAAACAATTGATGGTGGAACAAATTGGTTCACTCAAACAAGTGGAACATTAAATCACTTAACTTCAATATATTTTACTGATGCCAATACTGGTTACATTGTTGGAAGTGGCGGTACAATTTTAAAAACAACCGATGGCGGAACAAACTGGTTACCACAACCAAACGATTTTAGCGGGGGAAATGTATCTTTAAATTCAGTTTATTTCGCCAATGCTAATACGGGCTATATTGTTGGAGGTTATGGAGTAATTCTAAAAACTACTAATGGCGGAACAGGTATAGAAGAAAATAAAGTGAATGAACATATCACTGTTTATCCCAACCCCGCCTTTGACATTGTTACTTTGAATGTTGACGATATAAATAATACCTATTTAACTTTGAATATTTATAATGTAATTGGAGAGTTAGTTAGGTCAGAATTGCTAAAACAAAATCAGCAACTAATTAATGTCAAAAATTTAAACAATGGAATTTATGTGTTTGAAATTAAGTCTGAAGAATGGTCGGAAAAACAAAAACTAATAATTCAAAGATAAGATTGGCAGCATAAAAAATCAACTCATAATTTGTTACAAAAAATAGACAGATAAGGTTTGGAAGTTTTTTATAGAATTTGGAACATTGCAAAATAAAGAACCATGTGGATTTGTCCGAAATGCAAACATAAATTCTACAATAGGAATCAATCCCATTCTTGTGGCAGCTACACCGTTGAGGATTTTTTGAAAGGTAAAACGGAAAAAGCAATAGAACTGTTTAATTTTTTTCTTTCCGAATACCAAAAAATCGGGAACTTTGAACTGCACCCCGTAAAAACACGAGTTGCTTTGCTGACAAAAATGCGTTTCTGTGCAATAAATAAGTTAGGCAAGGATTATATTGATGTGCATTTTGTGCTTACAAAACCCTACCACGACAACTTATGTTTTCATAGAATTGAAAACTTAGCAGAAAGATTTTTCATACATCATTTAAAAATCTGTAACAAAACCGACATCAATTCCGAGATAAAAAAATACATGAAACTTGCTTACAACGTTGGCAAGAGAGAACACATTGAAGATAAAAAGAAAAAAACTTCATCACCTATTAAATTTTGAAATAAATTTTTTCCTACTGCTGGTGCAAGGAAACTTACAATATCAAATAGATATTTTTTTATCTCAATCTCCATATATTAATGTCTTTGATTTGTTTACAGAATCAATAAAATATGGATTTGACAATGATTTTTCTGTTACTAAATCAACTGGTCGATGAAAAAGATTTTCAAATTTATCAGCAAGTTCAAAATAAGTATCAGCATAATCTCCATAGTCCATTGATTGAAAAGAAATCAATAAATCCACATCACTTTTTTCATTAAACTTGTCTGAACAAATTGACCCAAATGCAAACAACGATTTAACTTTGTATGCTAAACATAAAGTTTTTATATGGTCAATATTATCTTTTATAAGTCTATTCATCCTTTTTTTACAAATTTACAATTTAAGACACTGTTTCACAAGGCTAATCTCACAATTTTTCCTAATGGCAATTCGTTTTAAAATATACCTGTTGCTGGTGCGAGCTTAGTCCCGATTTCTCTGGATAACTTGTTCCGTTTCAATTATGTAAATATAAAAAAAGTATTGCAAATTAGCAGTTATTTGATTAGTTGCTGTAAGTCCGAGTTACACTCCATAAACTTCCATTGCATTGCAGCTTATTACGCTAAACTCGAACTAGCTACTCATTTTTTACTCGCTGGAGCAGGGGGTTGTTAGAGTTTCGTGCTTTGTTTCTATTGTCCATTTATATATTTCTGTGCAAGCTTCGAGTTAATATGTAGTTGTGATAAAAAAGCAGACTGTCTACCTAATTTTGTGCTTGTTGACGAGTTATCAGTATTATGTCTTAGCTTTTCAATTTTTTCAAATGTATTGCTCTCAAGTGCTTTCATAGCATTTAAAATGTTATCATCGCTTAAATGGCTTAATTCAGCTTTAGGGATTAACACACAAGTAATATTTTCCATGAATTCTTTATATTTTAATGTTAAAGGTAGTTGTTTTAAATTAAACAATTCTCGAATCTCGTACTCGTCTAGTAATAAATAGCCAATGGAACCAACTTGCTCACCTTTAGTTAAATTTTTTGCTTCAATAATTATTAAATTTCCAGAAGTTTTTAAGGCATTGATAATTTTATTTAATGAAGTAACCCACTCATCTAGTTTAATCTCATGTAACACATTGCATAGAACAATAAAATCAAACGAATTGTCAGCTAATTCATTATATGTGGAGTATATTTTGTTTACCCCCTTTGAAGTTAAAAACGAATGAAATTGATTATTGGGTTCAAGTGCAGAATACTCAATCTCTGTTTTGAATTTCTCATCCATCATCGCTTGTTCAAAAAGCCTTCCTTTTCCTGCACCAAAATCAAGTAAAAGGGATTTTGTGTTACTAGGACTTAGGGCAATTAATTCTTTAAGAGAGGTTATCTGAGGGTCGTTTTCTTTAGCGACTTCAATCACATCCGGATTTGTAAAGCATTCAATCATGAAATGCGCAAAAGTCCAATCAGAAATTGATATCAAGAATTCAGAAAGTTTCTGGACTCTATCTTCAATTTTCATAAGTTCAGAAAGTGCCTCCCTTTGAATTGTACTAGATGGATACTTAATTTCACCATCTCTTACCATAAAAACTTCATCAAAATTTAGATGAGAAAGTATGTTTATCGAATGGGTAGCAATCCACAGTTGCCCTTTTTCCTCAATTATTTCTCTTATACCATTTATAAGGTCAATTTCAGCATCAGGGTGTAAATGTAACTCAGGCTCATCAATAATAATAATGCTTTCCTTCAGTCTTATGTGATTATTCTGAGACATTAGAAAAAATAGTAAAACGTAAGCAAAAAGTGTTTTTTCTCCATCTGAAAACTCTTTATAATCAAATTCTCTATCATTAATTTTCCAAAGCCCTACCGTTGTACTTTCAACCCCATCATCAGTAACCTTCTTTTTAATTTTTTTTATCTCCCATACAAGAGTTTTTCCGAAAATCTTTTCAAATATTTCTTTCAGTGCTTTAAATCTGATAAATGCAATTCTTTTTTCAAATTTTGTATTGTCTCCCATACATTCCATCCAGTCATCAACTAATTGATGTGGAAGTTTTTTTAAAAAACGTAATGAACTTTTATAAAGACTACCAAACTCATTATAATCTAAATGTTCTGTGACACTTTCTATAAGCTTTTCAAAAGAATTTGCATCATCCTCCTTTTCTGAGATTGCTTCATGTAGTTGTCCAATTTGAGAATAATCTACTCTTTTGATGTAATTTTGTTGAATTTTTGAAATTAGGGTATTAAAACCTTTGATTAATGTATCCTTTTGTTGTGTTTGTTGTGTTTGTTGTGTTTGTTGTGTTTGTTGTTGTTTTTGTTGTAGTAGAATCATACGATTTCTTTGAGGGGAATTTACTGTGGGTGCAATAACGGGTTGCTCTGGTAGTAATGATTGTTCTATTTTGCTAATCTCCTGTTGTATCAATTTTATTTCAGCTTTTAAGTCGGCATTTTTAGGTTCTTTCTGGCTTAATGCAATTTTTGTATTTAGTAGCTCTTGTTTTAATATGATAGGTTTATATGGTTCTATCTGTTTTAAATAATCCTGAATTGCTTTAGGTGGTTCAATAATATTCCCTTTTAAAAAGTCATTAAGAGTTGAAATTCCAAAAAAATTGTTTTCTAAAAAATTTAAAATCCTGGACTTTCCAGAACCATTTTTTCCGATTAATGCAACAACACTTCCTAACCTATCAAGGTTTATCTCTTTTAGTCCAACTTCCGAAGTTTGGATTCCATTAAAATCAACTTTTTTTATTTTCATAGTTTTATTAATTTGGTGGTCTTTATAAGCTTGAACGCTAACATTTCGGTTTACTCATACTTGCGTGTATTTCTGCATTATACGCAGGTGTAAAAATGTTACAAATACCTGTTTTACAGTGTTTTAAATATTTTGTTACGTTTTTCACAACTTGCGTGTATTTTTTTTCGTTTATAAATTTGTTGTTGATTTCTGCTGCCATTAAATTTAAAAATCAATAAAGTAAATGTATAACTTTATTATTCAATTTCCAATTGGTATAAGTTGTTGATAGCACCTATTTTTATTAATTGGTTATAAATCTTATTTTCGCAACATTAACTCTACCTTATTATATGAGCAAACCTTTTTCTGATAAACCTCGGTATTTTGAGATACAATACCTCAACTCCAAACATTCTATTATCCCTTTTTTAAAAGATATTTATGTTCCTAAAAAGGGCGATCATATTTTAGAAATTGGAAGTGCAGAAGGTGGTGTGTTAAAGGCGTTTACCGATATGGGTTGTATCTGCACCGGTATCGAATTATCTGCTTCGAGAGTTGCTTTAGCAAACGACTTTATGGAAGAAGAAAGAAATGCTGGCTTAGTTACTTTTATTAGCGAAAACATTTACAACATTAACCCAACTACTTTACCTCATCAATTTGACTTAATTATTTTAAAAGATGTGATTGAGCATATTCATCATCAAGAAAAATTTATAGCCATCATTAAAAACTTTTTATCCGAAAATGGTGTTATTTTTTTTGGTTTTCCTTCTTGGAGAATGCCTTATGGTGGACACCAACAAATTGCAAAATCTAAATTATTAGCTAAAATGCCCTATTATCACTTGCTTCCAAAACCAATATATCGTCTCCTTTTAAAAGTTTTTGGAGAAAGTGAACATACCATCACCAACTTGCTGGAAATTGCAGCAACTGGAATATCTACCCGTCGATTTGAGAAATTATGTTTACAAAATGATTTCCAAATCCTAAAACAAACCAAATTTTTGGTGGCTCCGATTTATGAATATAAATTTGGTTATAAAACCAGACTTCTGCCTCGATGGCTTGGAGCTATTCCTTATTTTAATGATTTTTTTACTTTTCAGTCTTTTTATGTGATTAAAGGGAAAAAGTGAAGGGGAAAGAGACAAGTGAAAGGGAATATAAAAAATACATTATAAAACGACAAACCACATAGAAACATAGTTATATTGATGACTTTAAAGATAAAAGTATTTCATAGACATGAATTTTAAACATAGAATTCTATGTAAAGCAAAGATTCTATGTTTACTTATAGTGCTAAAACCTGAACTATGTGGTTAAAAAATAATACTGAGTATTTACATTACTTGAATTTAACAATTATCCATTCTTTATTTTCAAATTATAGCATTTTCTCCACCCACTCTTTTAATGAATGTTGGTATTGATAGTTGAAAGCTGTTTGTAATTTTTCATCATCAAAAATAGTATCTCCAGATTCAACGCTTAATGCTTCTTTTGTCCAATCAATAAATTCAACACCTACTTTATATTTTAAAGCAATTAAATTGGCAACTTCTAACAAACTTAACACATCGTTGCTTGCTATATTGTAGGTGTTATTTAACGTTTTTTCTGATTCAGCACTTTTTATAATTACTTCACAAATATCACTAACATGGGTAAATGTTCTTTTTAAACTACCATCGCCATAAAGGGTGATTTTATTTTGGTTCTTCGCCTGATTGATAAAAAAACCTATCGTTCCATAAGAGTATTCTTCATTGATTAAATTTCCATAAGGAACGCAAATTCTGAAAATAGTGTAATTAATGTGATGTTGTAGTTGGTAATCTGCTAATATTTTTTCGCAAGCGAGTTTGTTTTTTGCATAAATTGTTTTGGTTTCTTTTCCAGAATTTTCTTTTAAAGGTATATTTTTTATTCCCTGATAAACCAAACGAGTAGAAGGAAAAATAAGTCGCAGATTTTTTATGCCCTTACAACAATTCAACACATTCACCAACCCTTGTTCGTTAACTTTAGTATATTTTTCTGTCGTTTCTGGAGTATTGCTGCTACCAGTGAGTCCAGCAAACATAAAAATACAATCAACCTCATAATTTATTTGATGTAATTCATCTGGGTTGGTAATGTCTATACTGATGTAATTCGAATAATTATCAATTGACTTTTTAGCAAGGTCGGTTGGAATAAAATCAATTTTATATTTCGATAGAAAATAGGCAATATGCCTTCCTAAATATCCATTTGCTCCAAATACTATTGCCTTTTTCATATTCTTACGCCAATTAAACACACATTTCATATTTTTTTTCAAATGAGGGTATGAGTTTATTAATGATTTAATTTTA
>CAYHWX010000166.1:0-6471 GCA_964360245.1 uncultured Vicingus sp. | reverse complement strand
ATAAGAAGCCTGTATGCGAAATGTGTGTGAGAGAAAATAACAATGATTGCGGGAACTGCTATTTTTCCTGCAATAAAAGAGAGGCCTAAAAAAACGGGAATGTTACGATGGTAGTCCTGATATGCGAGGATGATAACTATCATGAGCTTCACTGGAGAAAATTGAATGGACAGATTTTGACATCTGAAAACTAATGTATGCTTAATATTAAAAAAGTTATTAACTATAAATAAGGCAATAAGCAAGATTTTGCTTGATTTTTTACCCAAATGGTAGTAAGGTAAATTAACATTGGAATAGCTATGTTTCGTCCCGAGTTTGAAGGGATAAATCCCGGACGTTAAAAAAGAAAAACCTTCACTTGGTTGATCTTACCTTCAGCCCGGTGAAGGTTTTCTATTTTAATTAAAAGTACCGGTATTATAATCTTTTGTATAAAACTACCCAAATGAGGAATGTCATGTCCTTGGGACGTATAAATATAGAAAAATTTCTCGAGAAAACAAAAGGGGCTGTGCGGGGTAGAGTAGTTACGGATGCTAAAGATAGAGTTTACTTCGCTGACTACAAATGGGCAACCACTAGTGATGGATTCTTGTTGGTCACGCGAGCTAACGATAACGGGGATCAAGTTAAAATAAAACCCATTATTGAACTTGATGAAAGCCTCATTGCTTTTTTTGGTCTTTATAGTGGAGATGGTTCTAAAGGTAGCGAAAAACCCAATAATCCCAATGTAATAGTTCCCTCAATATCTTTTTCCCAAAAAGAACCTAATCTTGTACGATTTGCATTGGATCAGTTTCGACGAATATTTCCCGGAACTATTCATTTCGTTTTTTCTCTCGGTGAAGACAGTGCCTTTTTTATGGATGGAGAAGGACGGGAAATGCTTAAGAAACATTATGGGGGTAAAATCCCACCCACGCCACCACTCGACAAGGTTCGGACTAAACTTAATCCGGCTGATGAGCAATACTTGAAAGAAAGAAGACCTGTTAAAGGTTCCAACGAAGAGCACCTTGCATTTTACTACTTTCATAAAGATGCGATGCAAGAGATATTGACGTCCGTGAAAGAAAACGATCTAAAAATAAGCGGAGTAGTTCTGCGAAAGGACGATAAAGCAACGGCGTCTTTACGAAGACCGTTTAAAAAGGGGGCCAGAGTTCCCGGCGGATCGAGCAGATCGGATGAGATGCATGTCGGAGGAATAAATGGTTTTGGGGAGCTTTTCTTAAAGATGCTCCATGAGATCGAAGAAACAATTTATACTAATTCGAAATCTTCATCTCAATGCTTAATCGAATGGTATGACCAACCGTCAAAATTAGGCGAGTTTGTTGATGTCAAAGAATTTTTCTTAAAGAATGCCTATGGTAGTCTATCGGGCAAAAGGCCAGAGATATCCGAAGATGGCGATTCTTTGATTGGACGTTGGCCTCATTCGAGCGAAGTACAGCTCTCGCGTAAAATTAATATAGATCCTCTGTTTTGTTATGTTGCAGGATTGTATCTAGCTGAAGGCTCAACACCAAAATCAGTGATGTTTTCTATGTTTAGCAAACCGGTAACCGGCTTGAGCTTTGGCTTCACTTCTTCGGAAAATGTTAGCATCGAATTAGTTCTCCGCTCATTGCAAAAAATATTTCGGCCAGATGATAGCCTGAGTTCGTGGAAGATTAAAGTAGGGTCACAATATTTTCCCGAGCTCGTAGTAATAGGATTAAAGCATGGAGTTGCAATGTTGCGAGGCGGAGAAAGTGGTGACGGAAAAATGCGGACAATGGAAATTTCATTATCGTTAAAAAAGTGGGCCCTTGATGTAGCGCCCTCATTAATTCCTTTTGCAGATAAGTATTCTCACGTTGAACCCACAGGAGCCGGATTGGCAAGGATTGATTTTAGCGCGTCATCTTCTCTTTGTAGGTGGTTTTTCCCGCTAGTAGTTTATGCGGTCTTTAGTAATCATATAAAACAACCGGCAAGGCAGTTTATAAATGATTAACTATATCCTTTTTTCAGAAATTGATTTTTTAAAATTAAAGCTATCTCGAGAATACGCTGAATGGCTTAAGGCTCGGCTAGATGAGAATTGCGAGCAAATTGAGTTGGGGTCTGTTTCCGCATCTATTTGCATACAAGGTGTTCTTTCGGAATTATTATTGTTTGGTAAATGCAAGACAGATTGGTTGGGCATAATCAAACATTACTTGGAAGATGAAAAACAAATGCCCCTTGCGTATTCATCGGAGTACGGAAAAAAACTTTACAAATTCAACCATTGGAAGCAAACGACAATTCACGCGATCCACGCGCATTGGTGGATAAAAAAACAAAGTGGTATTGGACAAAAAGACCTAACATGTTACGAAGATCTGATCGAAGAATTTATTCAGCCGAATGGATGGATTTACAATCCCGAAGTCAGCAATACAGGCATTGCTACTAGGATGAAATCTGAGCTTACAATGTCTGTGGCCATGGGGCTCGAAATTATCGGTGACAAAATATTAAACGAAAAATTAAAAAAATCTTTTGAAGCGACATTGTGTTCAATGCCTTTTACTGGATATTTAGGTGCCGAATATTTTCGGTTAAGGGCATTAAGGATCCTTGGATCTACGGAATTAGCGCCTGCTCAGATAAGAGATGTCTTAGAGACTTGCCGGGCTGGCGAAGGTTACTGTGATTTCTCCATTGAATCAAAAGTTGATGACTATATGGGGACAGCCAAGAGAACCTCCAGAGATAAAGCGACGCATTCCGCAATATCAGGTTTACACGCAAAATACATTGCGGATTTCTTAGATAAAGCAGGGGCATCAACGATTTTAAAACTAAAAGAATTTGGTTTGCATTTAAAGAAAAACCCATTTGATATGCCAGCTTTCAAGATGCGGGATATCGATATCCCTTTTGGAGAAGATGTCACGCCTTTTGAGATTATGGCGGCATCCTATTTAATATCAGGTGCAGATGAATAATATTCAAAAGCAACAAATAAGTCTTTTTGATGGGCTTGAAACTTCCCAAGAAGTTGTTATTAAGTTAAAACCATACATTAAGCCTTTTGAGCGCTATCTTGCCAAGGCAGAGTTTGATGGACTGACTAATAACAATGGTAGTATCCGAAGACCTTTTTCCAATCCTGCCAATATCGAGATTAAATGTCCCCCATCTGTTTCGTTAGAATTTCTTGAACAACGACTGGCATATTGGGAAAGGATTGGCACTTGGGAATTCAAGCCAACTTTTCAGGTTCTATTGGAGTCAGAGAAAGGATCTGATGCATTTAATGGAGACCTCCCGTTCGATTTTCACAGATCTCGAAAACTAAGATATGGGCCGCATGGAATGCATGAGTATCGTGGCAAATTCTTCCCTCAATTAGTAAAATCACTGATCAATTTTTCTGGGTTGTCGCAGGGATCTGTAGTGGTTGATCCTATGTGTGGTAGCGGGACAACAACTTGCGAGGCGCGCTCACTTGGGATGCGTGCTATAGGGATCGATTTAAATCCATTATCTGTTCTAATTTCTGATGTAAAAACTTCGGTGTTTGATTTCGACCCCGATATTTTCAAGAAAGAAATTAATGAGATTTTGACTGCTGTTAAACACCCCACAAAAAAGACACTTTGTCCATGGGAAGATGATGAAAAGGATTATCTATTGCGGTGGTTTTCACCGCTCGCTTTGGACGAGCTGGCAATAATTTTAGGTTCAATTCATAAGAGCAAGAACATTAAGATGCGGGAATTTGCTTTTGTTTGTTTGAGTAATATTGTCCGAACGGTTTCATGGCAGAAAGATTCAGATCTTCGAGTAAGAAAAGAAATAAAAAAATATGATGAAGGAATGACAGCTGTTCTTTTTGAGAAAGAAATGATTAGAAATTATGAAAAGATAACTAATTACAAGCAGTGTTTTAATGGTACTCATGATTTTTATGATTTTCTTATAAAAGAGGGCGATTCAAGAAATGCTCAAAAGATTTTGCCGGAATGGTCTGGAGAATGCGATTTGTTAATTACTTCCCCACCGTATGCTATGGCGTTGCCATATATCGATACGGATCGTCTCAGCCTTGTTGTTTTAGGCCTGCTTCCGAGAAAGAATCATAGAGTGCGTGAGTTTTTGATGATCGGAAACCGCGAGGTTACTGACAAACAGCGAGACCAATTATGGTATTTATACCTTAACAGAAGAAAAGAATTACCTAAGACGGTAACTTCTTTGATTGAAAAGATTGCGATAGTAAATGAAAAAGATACGGTTGGATTCCGCAGGAGAAATTTACCAGCATTATTGGGCAAGTATTTTATTGATATGGCCGATGCCATGAGAAATGCGCGTGAATTAATGAAGGTGAATAAATATGCATTTTATGTGGTCGGTAATAATAGTACTTTTTTGAAAGGGCAACGAACTCCTATTATGACTAATGAATTTTTATGGGAGATTGGCAAAAAAGTGGGTTGGCAACAAAAAAAAGTCATCAAAATGGATTTATTACGGTGGGATGTGTTTTCCCATAATAACGGAACGGCAGAGTCGATACTATGGTTTCAAAAATAAAGTCTTCCAGCGAAAAGAACAATGATAGAGATGCGATTTTTGGTGTTGGCCGTCACGCATTGAATCTTTTGAATAATGGAGAATGGAATTTCCATAACGAAAATACACAACAGCATCTTCATTCATTGCACCCGTATCCTGCCAGATTCATTCCTCAAATACCTCGAAAAGCAATTTTATTAGGGTCATCTCCCGGAGATATTATTTTGGATCCCTTCTGTGGATGCGGGACTTCAATTTTAGAAAGTAGTCTTTTAGGAAGACCTTCTGTGGGAATCGACAATAATCCTGTGGCGGTATTGGTTACTAAAGCCAAAACCGCAAAATATAGCAATCGAGATTTAAAAACGTTGGAGAACTTTTTAATACAGCTCGATTCATTATTAAAAACTAAAAGTACCGAATTAATCTGTCCTGATTATGAGAATTTTGACTATTGGTTTAGCCTGACAGCAAAGAATGATCTTGGGAGATTAAAGTGCGCTATAAATCAACTTTCTGGCACTCCGAAATTATTGGCCTTAGCAGTTTTTTCATCGATTATTGTCAGAGTGTCCTATCAACATAGTGACACGAGGTACGTTAGGGTCAGCAAGGTTTACACCAAGGGTGATGCATTTAGATGGTTTAAGGCGAGGTTAACAGCTTCTATTGAATCGGCCCGAGAGATTGTAGGGAGTTCTCGAGCACACTCAAAAGTGCTTTGCTCTGATAGTAGGCGGATGAGTATGATTCAGGATAACCACGTTCAAATGATTGTAACTTCGCCACCGTATATTAATGCATACGATTACCATAAGTATCATCGCCATAGAATGCATTGGATTGATGGCGATATCGAGTTTGCAAGAGATACTGAGATCGGAAAGCACGATACATTCACGAGAGCTAATGCAAATGCAACCGAGTATTTTAATGATATGCTGTCGTGTTTTATTGAGTGGAAGCGAATACTAAAGAACAAAGGCTATGTTTTTATCGTTGTCGGGGATGGCATAGTAAATGGCTATCCGGTAAAAGCCGGTGAAGGGTTTATTGATATCGCTAATAAAACAGGTTTTGTATTAAAAAAACGTTGGATTAGAGAGTTACAAAAAAATAAAAAATCGTTTAATCAAAAGGCACGGATTAATAAAGAGCATGTGCTTCTTTTTCAAAAGATCGATAAGTGCGCTAAAAAAGCGCACGGAGCATCTTGATGTAGTTATTCGATAGCGGAGGATTTATGGAGTTAAAGCAATCAGCATTTCAAACGCCGATCACGATTGGCGATGCGGTCGTTGATGTCCATAAGAAGAAATATTTATTGCCTGCAATTCAACGGGAATTTGTGTGGAAGCCGGAACAGATTATCCGGCTCTTTGATTCTTTGCTTCGCGGATATCCCATAGGGTCTTTTCTATTTTGGAATGTCGATAAAGATAAAATCAAGGACTATCAGTTTTATGAGTTTGTTCGCGATTATCATGAGAGGGACTGCAAGCATAATCCTAAGGCAAACGTAACCGGCGAAGATAATATTACGGTCATCCTTGACGGACAGCAGAGATTGACAGCCTTATATATCGCCTTAAAAGGAACGTATGCCTATAAAATCCCATGGAAGCAATGGAAAAACGATGATGCATTTCCAAAACGTAAATTCTACCTTAATCTTTTATCAAAAGCCGATGACATTGACCTTTATTATAGATTCAATTTTCTAACTGATGAAGAGGCGTCAGAGCGTAACGATAAAACGTTTTGGTTTGAGGTCGGTAAAATTCTTGATTTCACCAAAGAATTTGAGGTGAACAATTACCTGATAAAGAATGGGCTGATGGCTCTAAAGCCGGAGGAATCTCAGTTTGCTAACGAAACTCTTTTTAAACTACACGCCGTTATCCACAA
>CAYHWX010000165.1:0-6555 GCA_964360245.1 uncultured Vicingus sp. | reverse complement strand
AATTCAAAAAAACTGGAATGTATTGATTCACGATGATTTACTGGCTACTGGTGGGACAGCAGCTGCAGCAGCAGAATTAATTTTGAAACAAGGTGCCACTGTTGCTGGATTTTCATTTGTTGTAGAGTTAAAATTTTTAGAAGGTGTTAAAAGACTTTCAAAATATTCTAAAAATATGGCTAATTTAGTAGCCTTTTAAAAGCGAACTATGGATTTTGGAAAAACAGAAAATCAGCAAATGATTGCTGCAATGATTAAAGATTTTGGAGAAAAAAATATTCGTCCAAAAATGATGGAATGGGACGAATCTCAAAAATTTCCTGTAGAAGTTTTTAAAAAACTAGGTGAATTAGGGTTGATGGGTTGTGTTATTCCTACAGAATATGGTGGTTCAGGAATGTCGTATAATGAATATGTAACCGTTATTTCCGAAATATCAAAAATTTGTGGTTCGGTTGGGTTATCAGTTGCCGCTCATAATTCACTTTGTACTAACCATATTTTTATGTTTGGTAATGAAGAACAAAAGAAAAAGTGGTTACCAAAATTAACTTCTGCAGAATGGATTGGTGCATGGGGATTAACAGAACACAATACTGGTTCTGATGCTGGTGGAATGAATACTACTGCAAAACAAGATGGAGATTACTGGGTGCTAAATGGAGCAAAAAACTTTATTACTCACGCTATAACCGGAAGCATTGCAGTTGTAATTGCTAGAACTGGAGAAAAAGGTGATTCTCATGGAATGACTGCCTTTGCTATCGAAAAAGGAACAGCAGGTTTTTCATCTGGTAGAAAAGAAAATAAATTAGGAATGCGTGCTTCAGAAACTGCAGAATTAATTTTTGATAATTGTCGAGTTCATAAAGACAATGTTTTGGGTAACGTTGGAGAAGGTTTTATCCAATCCATGCAAATTTTAGATGGGGGAAGAATCTCCATTGCTTCATTAGGATTAGGTATCGCTAAAGGTGCGTTAGAAGCAGCTACAAAATATGCTAAAGAACGAGAGCAATTCAATAGACCTATTGCTAGTTTTCAAGCAATCGCTTTTAAATTAGCCGACATGGCTACAGAAGTAGAAGCTGCTGAGCTATTAATTTTTGAAGCAGCAGATTTAAAAGATAGACATTTGGATGTATCAAAAGTTTCTGCAATGGCAAAATACTATTCCTCTGAAGTGGCTGTTAGAACAGCAACAGAAGCGGTACAAATTTTTGGAGGATATGGATATACCAAAGATTTCCCTGCAGAAAAATATTATAGAGATGCTAAACTATGTACCATTGGAGAGGGAACCTCCGAAATTCAAAAATTAGTTATCTCAAGAGAAATATTAAACTAATTTGCTGTTTTATAAAATAATTTTCTAAATTTGCAGCCCTTAAATAACTTAAAAAGTAAAGAAATGATTATAATTCCTATTAAAGAAGGAGAAAACATTGAGAGAGCTCTTAAACGTTACAAAAAAAAATACGAAAGAACTGGAGCACTTAAAGAATTAAGAATAAGAAAACAATTTGACAAACCTTCTGTTATTAATAGACAAGGTAAGTTAAAAGCTATCTATATTGAGAAATTAAGAAAGGCTGAAGAATAAAACTTTCATGATTTTTAAACTGAAGTAGTTTATTTTTATAACTTTATAATTAATATTTCGTTATAAAAATAAACTACTTTTTTTATGCAGAATATTTCTGATTTTTGTAATTACCTAACTCATCAACGAAGATATTCTATTCACACGATAATTGCCTATAAAAATGATTTAGAGCAGTTTCAATTCTTTTTAACCCAACACTATCAAATCAACAAAGTTAATGAAGTAAGTTCTACGATTATTCGTTCATGGATAGTACAATTAATCGAAGAAGAAATTACGCCAAGAAGCATTACTAGAAAAATATCAACCTTAAAATCATTTTATAAATACTTGCTAAAAACTAATGTAGTTAAAAATAATCCTTTACTAAAAGTAGTACCACCAAAAATGGCGAGCAGGCTACCTGTATATGTTGCCGAAAATGAAATGAATATTTTATTAAATGAAATATCATTTGATACCGATTTTGAAGGATGTAGAGATCAGCTTATTTTAGAATTATTTTATTCTACAGGAATAAGGTTGAGTGAATTAATTGGCCTCCATACCAGTTCTGTTGATTTTAACAATAGCTCCATAAAGGTTTTAGGAAAAAGAAATAAGGAAAGAATTATTCCTCTTAATAAAAAAATTTATACAGTTTTGCTTAATTATATCAAGCTTCGTGATGAAATAGGGTTTACAAGTGATTTATTTTTTCTAACTAAAAAAGGAGAAAAAATGTATCCAAAACTTGTATATCGAATTGTAAATTGTTACCTTAGTAAAGTTACAACTTTAAGTAAAAAAAGTCCACACGTTCTTAGGCATACTTTTGCAACTCATATGTTAAATAATGGAGCAGAAATAAATTCAATAAAAGAAATACTTGGGCATGCTAATCTATCAGCTACACAAGTTTACACTCACAATACGATAGAAAAATTAAAAAATATTCATAAACAAGCCCATCCAAAGGGTTAAAACTGATTAAGAGATGAAAGTAAATTTAAAAATTAGTTCAGTACATTTTGATGCAGATAAAAAATTAATTGAATTTATACACGAAAAAGTAGATAAACTAGCCAATTATTATGATAAAATAATAGATGGAGAGGTCATATTAAAAATAGAAAATTCTCGTACTAGTGACAATAAAGTTGCTGAAATAAAATTACTAATACCTGGAAATGATATGTTTGCTAAAAAACACTGCAAAACATTTGAAGAAGCAACTGATACTGCTGTTGATGCGTTAAGAATACAATTAAAAAAACATAAAGAAAAAATAAGAAAAGTATAATCCGAAAAAAATAAATACTAATTGCTTGATTAGTATAAAATCTTTTATACATTTGCAGACCTTTTTAGAAAGAGGTCTGTTTTTTTGCGATTTTTTTTATAAAAAACGATTAAAGCCGATGTAGCTCAGCTGGCTAGAGCAGCTGATTTGTAATCAGCAGGTCGTGGGTTCGAGTCCCTCGATCGGCTCTGTTCTTTAAATTATTGAAAATACGTTGGGGGAATACTCAAGCGGTCAACGAGGACAGACTGTAAATCTGTTGGCTACGCCTTCGTAGGTTCGAATCCTGCTTCCCCCACTCAAGAAATTAGGAGTTAATATTCTTAATATATTAAGATTTTAAAAGCGGGAGTAGCTCAGTTGATAGAGCGTCAGCCTTCCAAGCTGAGGGTCGCGGGTTTGAGCCCCGTCTCCCGCTCATTTTTAAACGATATATCGGTAATAGCCGATGTAGCTCAGAGGTAGAGCACTTCCTTGGTAAGGAAGAGGTCATGGGTTCAAATCCCATCATTGGCTCTATATTTTGAAACTTTTAACAATTATTAAAGAATAAATTAAATATAAATAAGTAATAAAATAAATTGAAATCATGGCTAAAGAAAATTTTGACCGTTCCAAACCACATCTAAACATAGGAACTATAGGTCACGTTGACCACGGTAAAACTACGCTAACAGCTGCAATCACAACTGTATTAGCAAAAATGGGTCTTTCTGAAATAAGAGATTTTGCTTCTATTGATAATGCACCAGAAGAAAAAGAAAGAGGTATTACAATTAATACTTCACATGTAGAGTACTCAACTGCTAACAGACATTATGCCCACGTAGATTGTCCAGGTCACGCAGATTACGTAAAAAACATGGTAACAGGCGCTGCTCAAATGGATGGAGCAATTTTAGTTGTTGCTGCAACAGATGGACCAATGCCTCAAACAAGAGAACATATCTTATTAGGAAGACAAGTTGGTATTCCTCGAATGGTTGTTTTCATGAACAAGGTTGACATGGTTGATGATCCAGAGTTATTAGAATTAGTTGAAATGGAAATAAGAGAACTATTGTCTTTTTACGAATATGATGGTGATAACGTTCCAATTATTCAAGGTTCCGCTTTAGGAGCATTGAATGGAGAAGAAAAATGGTCTGCTGGTATTATGGAATTAATGAATGCTGTAGATACTTATATTGAAATGCCTCCTAGAGATATTGAAAAACCTTTCTTAATGCCAGTTGAAGATGTATTTTCAATTACAGGAAGAGGAACAGTAGCAACAGGAAGAATTGAAACTGGTATTGCCAATACAGGTGATGAAGTTGAAATATTAGGAATGGGTGATGAACATTTAAAATCAGTAATAACTGGAGTTGAAATGTTTAGAAAAATATTAAATAGAGGTGAAGCTGGAGATAATGTTGGTATCTTGTTAAGAGGTATAGAAAAAACCGACATTAGAAGAGGGATGGTAATTGCAAAACCTGGTTCTATCACTCCTCATGCTGAATTTAAAGCTGAAGTTTACGTGTTAAAAAAAGAAGAAGGTGGTCGTCACACTCCTTTTCATAATAAATATAGACCTCAGTTTTACATTAGAACTACTGATGTAACTGGAGAGATCTATTTAGAAGCAGGTAGAGAAATGGTAATGCCTGGTGATAACGTAACTTTTACTGTGAAATTAATTGTTCCTGTTGCAATTAATAAAGGATTACGATTTGCAATCAGAGAAGGTGGAAGAACTGTTGGAGCAGGACAAATTACTGAAATTATAAAATAAGATAACACTCATAAATTGTAAGTTGAAAAAGGCTTCTGATAAAAGTTGACCCTTTTTCAACTTACAGTTTACGGGTATAGCTCAGTTGGTAGAGCACTGGTCTCCAAAACCAGGTGTCGGGAGTTCGAGTCTCTCTACCCGTGCAGAGAAAAAATATTATGGCAAAAATTGGAACATACATACAAGAATCAGTTGATGAACTATTTAATAAAGTATCATGGCCTACATGGAATGAGTTACAAAATAGTGCTGTTGTAGTAATGGTAGCTTCTGTAATTTTTGCAGTTATCATTTTTATTATGGATCGTTCTTTTGACAAGTTAATGGCGTTTGTTTATGGTTTATTTTGATTAAAAATTATGACTGAAAAAACAAAAAAGTGGTACGTTGTTAGAGCGATAAGTGGTAAAGAAAATAAAATTAAGAAACACATCGAAGATGAGGTTCTTAGGGCTGGATTAAAAGATTTTGTTACTCAAATATTAATTCCAACTGAAAAAGTTTACCAAATAAGAAATGGAAAAAAAATTAGTAAAGAAAAAAGTTTTTTTCCAGGTTACATTTTAATAGAAGCCGATTTATCAGGAGAAGTTCCTCATATTATTAGAGGAGTGAATGGGGTAATTGGATTTCTTGGAGCTGAAAAAAGAGGTAATCCACTTCCACTAAGAATGTCTGAAGTAAACAGAATATTAGGTAAAGTAGATGAGTTGGCTGATAGTGAAGAAGAAATGAATATACCATACGTAATAGGTGAAAACATCAAAGTTATTGATGGTCCATTTAATGGTTTCACTGGAGCTATAGAAAAAATTAATGAAGAAAAAAGAAAACTAGAAGTAATGGTTAAAATTTTCGGAAGAAAACAACCTCTAGAACTAAGTTTTTTACAAGTAGAAAAAGAAAGTTAAATAAGTAATTACCAGTATAATTTCAGCATTATAATGCTTCCGGTTGAAAAAGTACGAATTTAAATAACAATTAAGATGGCTAAAGAAGTAAGCGGATTAATTAAGTTACAAATCAGGGGGGGTGCAGCTAATCCATCACCACCAGTAGGACCTGCATTAGGTGCTAAAGGTGTTAATATAATGGAATTCTGTAAACAATTTAATGGCAGAACTCAAGATAAACCTGGTAAAATATTACCAGTTGTAATTACAGTTTATGCTGATAAATCCTTCGATTTTGTAATTAAAACTCCTCCTGCTGCAGTACAACTATTAGAAGCAGCTAAACTAAAATCAGGTTCAAAAGAATCTAATCGAGTTAAAGTAGCTTCCATTACCTGGGATCAAGTAAAAACAATTGCTGAGGACAAAATGCCCGATTTAAATTGTTTTCAAATTGAATCTGCTATGAAAATGGTTGCGGGAACAGCAAGGAGTATGGGAATAAACGTTAAAGGTGAATTTCCTAAAAAAAATTAATAATTAAATAAATTGATTAACAATGGCTAGGTTAACTAAAAATATGAAAGATTCTTTGTCGAAGTTCGATGTTGAAAAACATTACAACCTAGATGAAGCAGCTAAGATTGTTAAGGAAATTACATATACAAAATTTGACTCTTCTGTTGATATAAGTGTACGTTTAGGAGTAGATCCTAGACAAGCTAATCAAATGGTTAGAGGAACTGTTGCCTTACCTAACGGTGTAGGAAAAGATGTTAAAGTTTTGGTATTATGTACTCCTGATAAAGTAGCTGAAGCTAAAGAAGCTGGTGCTGATCATGTTGGTTTAGACGACTATATTGAAAAAATAAAGGAAGGTTGGACTGATATTGATGTGATTATTACTATGCCAAGTGTTATGGGTAAAGTTGGAGCCTTAGGTCGTGTTTTAGGACCAAGAGGGTTAATGCCTAACACAAAATCTGGTACAGTAACG
>CAYHWX010000164.1:0-6570 GCA_964360245.1 uncultured Vicingus sp. | reverse complement strand
CTATAATCTAGACCCATCTATTCCTAAAGGAAACTCTTCAGCCATGACTTTTGATGCAGGTTTTGGTTTATTCTACAACATAAAAAATAAAATGTATGTAGGAATTTCTTCTTTGCATCTTCCTCAAACCGAATTAAAAGATGTTGCCAATGGTAATGCTCCTGGTGGAGTTGGTGCATTAAATTACGCTCAATCTCGTCACTATTATATTATGGCAGGATATGATTGGGCAATAGATGGAGATAGAAAATGGGTAATGAAACCATCTATACTAGCAAAAACAGATGCAGCTTCAACTCAGATAGATGCTAGTATTGTTGTTTTATACAATAATTTATTATGGGGCGGCGTTTCATATAGAGTACAAGATGCAATAGCAATTTTAGCAGGTGTTAATTTTCCGAAACCGACAGGCTTAAAATTTGGAGTGTCTTATGATTTAACAACATCAGCGTTAGGAGACCATAGTAGTGGAAGTTTGGAATTTATGCTTAAATATTGCACAACTATTGTTAAACCTCCTGTAAGGGAAGTTTATCATTCAGTAAGATTTTTATAAGAAAAAAAATTGTAACCATTTATTTTTAAATTACGTAAATGCATGTTCCGTTTAAAATTTAAGCGGTTTTACTTAGCCAATAAATAGCTAGGTAAAAAACAAAAGAAGGAGGTAATTATGAAAAGAATATTAGTATTACTAGCTATAGTTATTCTTTACTCATGTAGTAAAGAAAACGGTGAGTTAATTGGAGTACAAGGAAGGGAAGAATGGTATCAACCAGATCCTTTTGGAATGTTATTCATTCCGATGGGAAGTTATAATATGGGGCCTTCCGACCAAGATGTTCCTTATGCTTTAACTGCACAAACAAGAACAGTTTCTGTTCAAGCTTTCTATATGGATCAAACAGAAATTTCAAACAATGAATATCGTCAATTTGTTTTTCATGTTAGAGATTCTATCGCTCGTAAAATAATGGGAGAGGAAGTTGATGAAGAATTATATTTAATTAGTACTAATGAGTTTGAAGAGGAATTAGACCCTCCAATTATCAATTGGTATGCTAAATTAAAATGGGACGAACCTGAGTCTAGAGAAGCTTTAGAGCCATTGTTCTTATCGCCTGGTGAACGGTTTTTGCGTAGAAGAGAAATTGATGTACGTAAATTAAATTATACTTATTATTGGATAGACTTTAGAAGAGCTGCTCAAAGAGAAAGTAGAAATGCTTTAAATGGTGAAGAAGGAGCAAGACATGCTTTTAATACTGATCGATCAACTTTTATTATGAAAGATGTTATTAATGTTTATCCGGATACTTTAGCATGGATTCATGATTTAACATACTCTTTTAATGAGCCAATGACTCAAAATTATTTTTGGCATCCTGCTTACGACGATTACCCTGTAGTTGGAGTTAGTTGGAAACAAGCTACAGCTTTTTGTATTTGGAGATCGCTATTGTTAACCGATTTTTTAACCAGTAATGGAGGAGTAATGGTGAATGATTTTAGATTACCTACCGAATCTGAATGGGAATGGGCTGCTAGGGGTGGTTTAGATTTAAGTCCATATCCTTGGGGTGGACCTTACATCAGAAATAGTAGAGGTTGTTTCTTAGGTAATTTTAAACCAATGAGAGGTAATTATATTGATGATGGAGGTTTCCATACTGTAAAAATAAACTCTTATAATCCTAACGATTTCGGTTTGTATTGTATGGCTGGAAATGTTGCTGAGTGGACAAGTAATGCTTTTGATGAATCAGCTTATAACTTTGCTCACGATTTAAATCCTGATTATTTATATGATGCTAAAGAAGACGACCCTGAAGTATTAAAAAGAAAAGTAATTAGAGGTGGTTCATGGAAAGATATAGGATATTACTTACAAACAGGAACTAGGACTTATGAATACCAAGATACTGCTAAATGCTATATCGGATTTAGATGTGTAATGACATACTTAGGAAGATCTAAGGATGATGACTTATAAATTAAATTAATTAAAAACCTATCTAAAATATAATATTAACTTTAAACTAAAAACTTATGGGATTTGTAGATTTTTTATTTGGAACTAAAAAAGGAAAAACAATAATGGGCCTTCTTTATGGCCTTGGTGCATCTGTTGTAATCATTGGTGCTTTATTTAAAATTATGCACTGGAAAGGATGTGATATCATGCTTATTGTTGGATTAGGTACTGAAGCACTTATTTTTGCCGTTTCTGCATTTGAGCCTCAACACTTACCGTTAGATTGGACATTAGCTTACCCAGAATTAGCAGGAGTATATGATGAAGAGGGAAATGCTATCGAAAAGAAAGGAACTATTGTTGAACAATTAGACACCATGTTGGAAGATGCTAAAATAGATCCTGTATTAATTGAAAGTTTAGGCCAAGGGTTAAAAAGCTTAAGCACTAATGCGAACAAACTTTCTGAAATTTCTGATGCTTCTGTTGCTACCAACGAATATACGGACAGCTTAAAGAATGCCTCTTCAAAAGTAAGCACTTTAGCAGATGATTATTCTAAAGCATCTAAATCTTTAGCAGACGATTATAGTAGAGCTTCTGAATCTTTAGCTTCATTAAAAGATGCCGCTAATGCAGGTGCTAGTACTGGTTCTGAAATGCAAAAAATGGCTACAAATTTAGAGGCATTAAACAAGTCTTATGAATCACAATTGCAAGGTTCGCAACAGCAAACAGAAACAATGAAAGCAATGTATGCTGGTATTACTGCTTTAATGACTAACTTGTCAGAGTCTTTAGATGATACTAAACGATATAAAGAAAATATTGCTGAATTATCTAATAACTTGTCTGCTTTAAACAATGTTTATGGCAACATGTTAACTGCAATGAAATCATAACTAATTATTTTTTGTTTAACTAATTTAATAAATTTGAATTATGAGTGGAGGCGATTTACCACCAAGGCAGAAAATGATAGGTATGATGTACCTTGTGTTAACTGCACTTTTGGCATTAAATATTTCTAAATCTATATTAGATGCTTTTGTTAAAATTAATAATGGTATAGAAAATACAACTATATCTTTTGACGCTAGTAATGATGTTCTGTATCGTGCATTTGAAAAAGCTGGTGCAGAAAGTACTGCGGCTAAAAAATGGGCTACTAAAGCTGAAGAAGTAAAAAAATTAGCTGATGACATGTATAATCATGTTAAAGAATTAAAAATTTTCTTGATACAACATGTAGAGGATATACCTAAAGAAATAGCTGATACATTAAAGATTGGCAACGTTGATGGAAAAGATAATTATGATATTCCTACCCACATAATGGGATTAGCAGATCCTTCATCTCCTACAAAAATGCCTGGAGAAGAAGAATGGAGTGGGATAACTTTAAAAGAAAAATTAAATGCTTATCAAAAAGGTGTTTTAGGTGTTTTTGGAGAAGAAAAAGAAGTTCAAGAGGAAATGGCTAAAAAAATTAATTATTTAAATACTCCTGATACAAAAAGTGGGGAACCATGGGAAGTAGCTAATTTTTACCATGCACCATTAGCTGCAGCAATAACTTTACTATCTAAAATTCAATCCGACGTAAGAACATCTGAAGCAGATGTGATTAATAAATTATATGAGCGAATTGATGCAGGTGGAGTTTCTTTTAATAAGGTAAGAGGAATGGCTGTTATGCCTAAAGCTTACGTGATGGATGGAGATACTTTTAGAGCGGATATATTTACTGCTGCTTATGATGATAGAGTAAATCCTGAAATTTACATAACAAAAGTTGCGTATGATACTGCTGCAGCTGAAGATGTGAATAAAAGTCAAAAATTTGATATTAATGCCATCATGAAAGGCACCAAAGGAGATTCTTGGGGTCAGGGAGATTGGTATCAAATGAGTGAGAAAGATATTAAAGCAGGTAAAGGTAATTTAAGGATACGAGAAGGTGTCGGAGTACATTCATGGGGGGGTATTATCAAATTAAATACTAAAAAAGGACCAAAGGTCTATCCATTTATAAGTTCTTTTGAAGTTGGTAAACCTTCATTAGCTGTATCTGCGGATAAAATGAATGTTTTTTACATTGGAGTTGACAACCCAGTTTCTGTTGCCGCACCAATGCCCAACTTTACAGCTTCTGCTCCTGGTTTATCTAAAAGTGGTAAAGGTTATATTATGCGACCTTCAACTCCTGGAACGGTAAACATCGTTGTTACTGGGATTGATGATGCAACTGGTAGTAAAGTGAACTTAGGAAAAGTTGAGTTTAGGATAAAAAGAATACCTGACCCAAAATCATACTGCGGAGGTAAAACTGGCTCAGATAACATTCAAAAAGTTGCTTTACTTGCTGCAGCATCAGTTCAAGCTAAAATGGATGGATTTGATTTTGATATCAATGTATCCGTTTCTTCTTTTATTTTTTCTACAACCATCTCTGGTATTGTTCAAGAAATACCTGTAAATGGAAATAAATTAAACGAGCAATGCAAGTCTTTGATTCAGAATTCAAAAAGAAATCAAAAATTCTATATTGAAAAAATTAAAGTTAACATGCCAGATAAAACAACAAGAACATTATCTCCGGTAATTTTAAAAGTAATTTAATATCAACTAAAGAAAAGGAGGAAGATTATGAAATTTGCTAGATTAACAGTACTTACAACTATTCTAATTACTCTTATTGGTGTTTCTGAATCTAAGTCACAAAAGATTTTGGATAAACCTTGGATTAAAGAAAACACACCAACTAGAAGAGTTGTTCCTTATACTCATGTAAGGGAAGCCGATGTAATGTGGCACAAAAGGATATGGAGAGAAATAGATCTTCGTGAAAAAATGAATCATCCTTTATATTATCCAATATCACCAATCAATGATCGGAAAAGTTTGTTTGATGTAATTAAAGATGCCGTAATTGAAGAAAAAACATTAAAAGCTTATGATCCAATTGATGATGAATTTACTGTTCCTTTAACTGCTTCAGAAGCAACTGCAAGAATGGGCGATTCGTTAACCATAATGATGGAGGATGAATTTGGAGATCCTACAATACCAAAAATTACATATAATGAAAAAGGGTCTCAAGATATAGTTAAATACAGATTGAAAGAAGATTGGTTTTTTGATAGAGAACGATCAATTATGGATGTTAGAATTATCGGGATTTGTCCTTTTTCAACGGCTATTGCTGAAGACGGTTCTGTAAAGGGAATTAAACCTGTTTTTTGGATTTATTTTCCTGAAGCACGATATGTTTTTGCCAATTATGATGTATTTAATCGGCAAAATGATGCCGAAAGAAGAACTTATGAAGATATTTTCTGGAAAAGAATGTTTAACAGTTACATCTATAAAGAATCCAATGTTTATGATAGAAACATAATAGATTATACAGAATCTACTCCAATTGAATTGTTGTTTGAGGCTGATCGAATTAAAGATGATCTCTTTAAGATGGAACACGATTTATGGCATTTCTAAAAATTACAAGCTACCCTATTTTTCTACTTTAATTGGAAAATAGTTTAGTATTTAACTAAAAAACCGTCTCGAATACTCTGGACGGTTTTTTTATTTACATATATAAGAAATTTGTTAATTTTCTAAATAAAGTCCCTTTGCTTGTTTTGCAGAAACAGTAATCCCTTTAATAAAGGATGAACTAAATCCGTTGTGTTCCATTTCGTTTAAACCAGCAATAGTGCATCCTTTAGGAGATGTAACTTTATCTATTTCATCTTCAGGGTGCGATTGATTGGCTATTAATAAACAAGCTGCACCTTTTGCAGTTTGTGCAGCCATTTTTAGTGCTTCGCTAGCATGGAAATCTATTTCGTTTCCTCCTTGCGATGCAGCTCTAATTGCTCTTAAAAAGAAAGCAATTCCACATGCACATAAAGCAGTTGCTGAAGTCATTTGTTCTTCATTAATAATGATAGTTTCGCCAACTAATTCAAAAAGTGTTATTACCTCTTCCATTCTATCTTTAAATTGATCATTATTTGCAATACACGTCATAGATTCTCGAATCGCAATAGCTGTGTTAGGCATTGCTCTGAGCACAGGAATTTCTGAAGACAATTTTTCCTGTATTTGATTCACTTTTACTCCAGAAACTAATGAAATAACTAATTGTTCCTTAGTGACTGTTTTTGCAATTTCATAAAGTACAGTATCAATTTTTTGAGGTAACACTGCTAATATAATAATGTTAGCGTTTAAAATTGCTTCTTGATTATTTGAATTGATGGTAAACCCTTGTTCTTTAAATGCAGCTAGTTTTGAAGTATCTCTTCTAGTTAAAATAAAATCAGACGGTTGGTATTTACCGCTATTTAGTAATCCTTTTACTAAAGAAGTTCCTAAGTTTCCAGCTCCAATTATTGCTATTTTGGTTTTCACATTTTAATATTTTTGAGCCACGAAGTTACTAAGTTAACTTAACTATTTCAGCACATCTGTTTAATTACAGATGTAATCCACATTCAGTTTTAGGATTATTGTTCCATCTGCCTTCTCTTCCTTTTCCAGGAACAGTACAATGTTTACACCCTATAGAAAAATATCCTTTTTCT
>CAYHWX010000163.1:0-6590 GCA_964360245.1 uncultured Vicingus sp. | reverse complement strand
TAACTGAGGAGGACACTATTACTCCACAACCAATACCAAATATTTTGATGAAGACCAAAAAGCCTCAGTATCCAAAATAATAAGTTTTTCAGCACTACCTTCTTTTCCTTCTATTTTGTATGAATTTGCTGGATGATTAGTAATAATTTTTGCTTTTTTACTCATTAATTTTATCTCATTAATTAACTTAATGTCAATTTGAGTAAAATATTTTTTATTAAAATTATCAGATAGTTTTACAGATTTTCCAAGACCAACAAAACCACCTTCTTTAGTAATAACACCTTGTTCTTTTAATTCTTTAGCTGAACCAAAGCAATAAAAAGCAGTATTTAATTTATCTTCTTTATCTCCTAGCTCTTCAATTCTATTGTTATACTCTTCAAAAAGAACTTTTAGTTGCTCATTTGCCTGCGATAATTTTTCTTGTAAACTTGAAATCTCCGCATCTTTTTGTTGCATCTGAGTAGCCATACTCTCAATCATTTTTTCTAATTCAGAAATTTTTAAATTAGATTTTTTCAACTTAGAGTTTAGCGAAGCCATCTTATTCTTGTTCTCTAACAATAAATTATTAATCAATTCGATATCCTCTATTATTTTAGTTTTCTGATTTTCATCCATTTCACCATTACCATTATCAAATGTTGTGGTAATAATTTTCTCTCTTTCTTTAATTTTAGAAAGATTATCTTGAATCTCATTCATTGAGCCAATAAAATCGACGATTACTGCTTCTTTTCCAGCCAAATTACTGTCGGCTGCTATATTTTCGTGTTCTAAATCAGCAATTTTATTTTCTAATTCATCGGTATTGCATGAAAATAAAACGATTATTAAACTTAATAGAAATGCTATTTTACTTATTCCTGAAACTTTCATAGATTATTATTTTTAAGTACTGACTTACTAGTTACAAATTATTAATTTTATCTTTTTAAAAGACGAAATTATGATTATTAAAAGAATTACCTTCTCCGTTGAACTTATTTTTTTATTTTATTCTTTTTTTGATTTAATAGTTATTAGTGGAATTAGAAAAAAAAGTGAAGGTTCTTTTTAATAAAAAATTCTTATAAAGAATTTGAGGTGCAGAAAAATAAAGTGATTTAATAAAATTATTATATTGAAAAAATTATTAGAAATATATGACCAAGTTAACAAATTTGGCACTGAGAATGGTTTAAAATTAACCATTACAAAACCTGGTGAGATTATTTACGAAATGGTGGTTTTAGAAAAACATTTAGCAACTCCCACTACAATTCATGGTGGCATGATAGCCGCTATGATGGATGGAGTTATTGGGGTTGCGGCTTTAACCCTTGTCGCATTGGAAGGAAAATTGGTAAGCACAGTGGAGTATAAACTTAATTACTATAAACCTGCTTATTTAGGTGATGTGTTAACTGGATATGGCAGAGTTGATCATAAAGGAAAACGAATTATACATACCTCTGGAGAAATTTACAATCAAAAAAATGAAATAATTGCCAAATCAATGGGCACTTTTAATGCATATCCTTTTGAAAAAAGTGATCTTGCCAACTATTTAAAAAACATAAATAAATAATTATGAAAAATCTTATTTTAATTGCGACAATCCTGTTTTTTACTTTTAACGGATATGCTCAAAAAACTAAAACAGAAGTAAAAATAAAAAGTAAATATAATTCTGGATTATATAGTGCTTTAAAATTTAGAAGCGTTGGTCCTGCATTTACTTCTGGAAGGATAGCTGATATAGCTGTAAACCCAAAAAATACTTCTCAATATTATTTAGCAATAGCTTCTGGTGGTGTATGGAAAACAGATAATGCTGGAACTTCTTATTACCCAATTTTTGATGGTGAAGGCTCCTATTCTATCGGTTGTGTTACCATCGACCCTAATAACGACAACGTAATTTGGATAGGTACAGGTGAAAACAACAACCAACGTTCAGTTGCTTATGGTGATGGAGTTTACAAATCGGAAGATGGTGGAAAAAGTTGGAAAAATATGGGGTTAAAAAATTCTGAACACATAGGAAATATTATTGTTCATCCAACAAATTCTGATATTATTTATGTTGCTGCATATGGTCCACTATGGGCAGCTGGTGGAGATAGAGGTGTTTACAAATCTATTGATGGAGGAAAAACGTGGGAAAAAATATTAAACATTTCAGAAAACACAGGAATTGCAGAAATTAGAATGGATCCAAGAGACCCTAATGTTATTTATGCTTCTGCTCACCAAAGAAGAAGGCATGTTTTTACATACATTGGTGGAGGTCCAGAATCTTCCATTCATAAAACAACTGATGGAGGAAAAACATGGACTAAAATTAATAATGGGTTACCGAAAGGTGATATAGGAAGAATAGGTTTAGCAATTTCTCCAGCTAATCCAGAATACATTTATGCAATTGTAGAAGCAAATGATAAAGATGGTGGTTGTTATAGAAGCACTAACAGAGGTGCAAGTTGGGAAAAACAAGGCGATTATTCTACCAGCGGAAATTATTATCAGGAAATTGTAGCTGATCCAAAAAATGAAAACTTAGTTTATTCTATGGATACTTGGTTAAGTCATACCGAAGATGGTGGTAAAACATTTAAGCAAACAGGCGAAAAAAATAAGCATGTGGATAACCATTGCATGTGGATTGACCCTAACAATACCAAACATTGGTTAGTTGGTTGTGACGGCGGATTGTATGAAACTTGGGATGCTGCAAGCAATTGGCAGTATAAAACAAATTTACCTGTAACTCAATTTTACAAAGTAGCAACAGATAATGCTTATCCTTTTTATAACATTTACGGTGGTACTCAAGACAATAACAGTCAAGGAGGTCCCTCCAGAACTAAAAACAATGCTGGAATTGTAAATTCAGATTGGTTCATCACCAATGGTGGTGATGGTTTTGAATCCCAAATTGACCCAGAAGATCCAAACATTGTTTATGCACAATCTCAATATGGCTGGTTGGTAAGATACGATTGTAAAAGTGGCGAAAAAATAGGAATTAAACCACATCCAAAAAAAGGAGAGGCTGGTTTAAGATGGAACTGGGATGCTCCTTTGTTAATTAGTCCTCACAACCATAAAAGATTGTATTTCGCTGCAAATATTTTGTTTAAAAGTGACGATAGAGGTGATACTTGGCAAGCCATTAGCAAAGACTTAACTAGAAACATTGATAGAAACAAACTAAAAGTAATGAATAAAGTGTGGAGTATTGATGCCGTTGTAAAAAATCAATCAACTTCAGTTTTTGGAAACGTTGTCACAATTGACGAATCTACAAAAAAAGAAAATCTACTTTATGTAGGTACTGATGATGGTGTGATTCAAGTTTCGGAAAACGGTGGTGAAAGTTGGATAAAATATATAGTTTTTCCAGGAATTCCAGACATGACTTATGTAAATGTTGTAAAAGCATCAAAACATAATGAAAATGTTGTTTTTGCTGCTTTTAACAACCACAAAAGAGGTGATTTTAAACCTTATCTTTTAAAAAGCGAAGACAAGGGCAAAACTTGGACTCCCATTACTGGTGATTTGCCAGAAAAAGGATCTGTTTATTCTTTGGAACAAGATTTTATTAATCCAAACATTATTTTTGCTGGAACCGAATTTGGTGTTTTTGTAACCTTAAATGGAGGCATCCATTGGGTGCAGCTAAAAGCAGGTTTACCTACTATTGCCATACGTGATATGGAAATTCAAAAAAGAGAAAATGATTTAGTACTTGCCTCTTTTGGTCGAGGTTTTTATGTGTTAGATGATTATTCTGCGTTGAGAGAATTAGCGGATGAAAAATTGTTGGATAAGAAATTTCACCTATTTGACATAAAAAAAGGCTTAATGTTTAACGAAACGAATCCATTAGGTTATAGAGGAAAAAATGCACAAGGTGAAAGCTATTATACAGCAGAAAACCCTCCTGTTGGAAGCGTTATCAGTTACTATTTTAGCGATACCTTAAAAACCGCAAAGGAATTAAGGCAAGATGCTGAAAAATTAACTGATGATGATTTTTATCCTACCAAAGAGCAAATTAGAAAAGAAGCTGCGGAAGAAAAAGCGTTTTTATTATTTGTAATAAAAGATGAAAATGGAAATGAAGTTCAGAAAATAAAAGCTGACGCAAAAGCTGGCATCAATAAAATAGTTTGGAATTTTAGATACACTTCTACTACTCCAATAAAATTAAAAGTAAGTGACATTGGTAGATACGGTTCGCCAGATGTTGGTCCTTTAGCATTACCTGGAAAATATACAGTAACTGCCTATTTAGCCAATAATGGTAAGATTGGTCAACTTGCTGAACCTAAATCATTTGAAATAGAATTGTTAAATAATCAATCGTTACCAGCTGCCGATAAAAAAGCATTGTTGAGTTTCCAACAAGAAGTAAGTGAAATTCGAAGAGCAGTTAGAGGTTCTGATATTCAACTGGATGAATTAAAAACAAAACTAAAATTTATTAAAGAAGCTATTCAAAATTATCCAAATGTGGATGTTAACTTGTTAAACAAAATAAAGGAGTTTGAAGAAAAGCTAACTACTATTGGTATGGCGTTGTATGGTGATACAGAATTGGCTAAACACGAGTTTGAAACTTATCCCGGAATTGTGGATAGAATAGAAATTGTGGTAGATGATTTGTGGAACTCTACCTCTGCTCCAACAACAACAGCAAAGGAAAACATAAAAATTGCTATTGAAGAATACGCTCCAGTAATAATAGACATAAAAACTTTAATTACAGCTATTGCTGCTATTGAGAAACAATTAACCGATACCAAAGTGCCTTATACACCTAACAGAGGTAATGATTGGAAAGGGGAGTAAATTTAAAGCTCTGCCATTAAATTTTTGAAAGATTAAAATGAGTAAAGAAATAATAATGCTCCGTTGTTATTACACACAAAGACTTGGCTTCAAACTACTGAAAGAGTGGAAATTATTGGTAAAAAATTTGAAGTAGAATAATGAAAGATATTAGTAAAATGTTGGAGAAGGAAATTATTTGGAAGCCTTTACCAGAAAGCGAGAGAGATTTTATTTCTGAAAATTTCATTAAAGAGGATTGCTATTTGCGGATGAATAATTTTCCAGAGGATCCTTTATGGACATTGTTTTACAAAGGATAAATCATAGATTTTGATGATACTCCACCGAAATGGCATATTACTTATCGAAGTGAATTTTAATAATTAAACTGTTCCGGTTCTGCACGTAGTTTGCAGCGAGGGCAATAGCGTTGGCAACTACGGGTTGTTAAAATTGGATCATTAAAAGCAAAGCTTTTTAAAAAAGCTTTGCTTTTTTTAACTATCAAAACGCGGCACCTTTCCAATTGTCAAATTATAAATCAGCTTGGTATTTTAGATTTTCTTGTAAATAAATACAAATAAAAAAACCAAAACTCATGTTCTGGCTTTTTATCTATTTTAAGGATTAATACTTAATTAATTACCAATATTGGCTGTAAACAATACTGAGGACCAAAGTTTTTGATAACCCATTGCCTTAATTCTTCAATTTCTTCCTCTAAAAGATACTGATACGCTTTAGAAAGCTCTTTTTTAAACAATGAAACATCAAAACTTACTTTTCTCAAAACTTCTTTACTGTACGCCAACATTTTTTTTGATTTTCCTTTGGATTTTTTTGCCATACTTTTTATTCTTAACAAGTTTAAATTTACAAAATATTATTGAGTAACTCAACTTTATTTTGCTTTTAATTTCATGTTTGACTTAATTTTTACAGAACAATTAATACCTTAACTTTTTTTTCTCCTAATTATTATTAGCTAATTTTACTTTTAACATTATTTAACCTTATACCAGCATGAAACATTTCCTATTGTTATTGTTTATCATCTTCACCCTTCTGCTTCAAGCAACCAACATTAGCTACGAAGTTTCAATGTCTGCACCTCATACACATTATTACGAAGTAAAAATGAGTGTACAGGGTTATGACAAAGAATATTTTGATATACAAATGCCAACTTGGTCACCCGGCTCCTACCTCATACGAGAGTATTCAAAAAATGTTGAAGAATTAAGTGCAATTTTTAATAAAAAATTGCTAAAAATTGAAAAATTAGATAAAAACACTTGGAGAATTTTCGCTCAAAAAGTAGACAATGTAACCATCAGCTACAAAGTATATGCTTTTGAGATGAGTGTCCGCACTAGTTTTTTAGATGCATCTCATGGCTATTTTAATGGAACAAGTATGTTTATGTTAATTAGCGAATTAAAAAATACTCCTCACGAACTAACAATAATTCCATATAAAGATTGGAAAAAAATAAGTACTTCTTTACCAAAAACAGCAGATAAAGGATTTCATTACCTTGCTCCAGATTATGATATTTTGGTGGATTGCCCAGTAGAAATAGGCAACCATGAAACTTTTGATTTTAATGCTGCAGGAGTTTTACACCATGTTGCCTTATATGGTAAAGGAAATTATGACGTTGAAAAACTAAAAATAGACATGACTAAAATTACTCAAACTTGTACCAATGTTTTTGGTTTTAACCCTAACCAAGAATATACTTTTATTATTCAAAACTTAAC
>CAYHWX010000162.1:0-6611 GCA_964360245.1 uncultured Vicingus sp. | reverse complement strand
TTTGAAGGTAGACAGTATAACATTTCAAGATTTTGCTGCTCCTGGAACAGCTTATTGCAATACTTATACTGATTCAAATGCACTTGTAATGAATTCTCATTCTAAAGTAACATGGGATGCACAGTACAAAGGAAATATAGGTATGATTTGTGGAAGTTTTGATGAGAATGCATCTGATATTATATTTGATGAAGCAAATCCTGCAAATATTGCATTTGAAGGAAAAGTAAGACTTTCTACCACCCAAACTTTTGAACCTGGTAGAGAGGTACCTGGAGGTTGCGTTGATGCTAATATGGGTGTATTATATGCCACCCACTATGACACTATTCAGGCTGATTCACTTTATTCTGGTTCTACTGGAAATTATCAGGTAATTGCTGCTGATACAGTTTTTGTTTATGATGCACCTGTTGATTCTACTGATTGGGCATATTTAACTGTTGCTGCTGGTGATATGACAACTTTTGGAGATGGTTATAAAACTACTAATGCTCAGTTTACTTACAAAGGCTTAACTACTGCTGAAACTTTATACATGAAATTTTTAGGAGTGATACAAGGATATTATACTTTTGAAGCAGAATTTCAATTTTTAGCTTCTTCAGTTTCTACTGACCCAAGATATTGTAGTGGTAATATAAAAAGTATGGTACATGTAAAAATGCACATGAAATATAAATAAGTATTGTAAAAAAAACAATATAGTTTTTATCAAAAAAAACCTCATCCGTCATTTGACGGATGAGGTTTTTTTTATTTTAATAAATAATAAGATTATCACTAAATTTGTTAATCTAAATTTAATAACATGAGTTTCTTCAGTACTATTAAAACAAGGGTTTTAGTTTTTTCTTTTTTTACATTATGTATCTTTCCATCATTTACTTTTTGTCAAAAAGAAGCAACTAACTCCATTAATTATTCGGAAGCTTCAGCAGATGCTTTAGGAAAAAAGTATTATGCAAAATGGCAAAAGACAAAAAAAAATACAGCAGATTTAGATTCGGCTAACGCAAATTTCATTGAATCTTATCAATTAAAACCAAAGGAATTAAAATTTGATTATGCTTTTGAACTTGCTCGATTGTTGGTGAAAAATAATGAACAGAGTTTAATAATAAAAGATTGGTATTTACGTGCATTTTCATCCTATGATTCTAAACCTGTTAATGAAGAAATGTCATTAAGTGCAGTACAAAAGGTAGTAGAAAAATATTCTATAATTTATGAATTTATTAATGTTTACGTGGATATCTATGGGAAATGTGAAGATGCGTTAGAAATTTTAAGAGAACATAAAACCGATTTTTATTTTAATTACATCCAAAAAAAAGGAAAAGAAACTGGATATGATAAAATGTGGACTAAATTAGAAACAAAAGATTACATGATTTATTCTACTTGTAAGGAGAAATAGTCTTTATCCTTTTGGATTGGCGTACATTTTAATATCTGCAGTAGTAATATTTTTGTCGCATAAAATAATTAACCGTTCCACAATATTTCGTAATTCTCTAATATTGCCTGTCCAGTTTATTTTTTTTAATTCTTCTAAAGCTGCTTTATCAAATGCTTTTGTTGCTATTCCATAATCTTGGCATAATTGTTCCAAAAAATAATTTGCTAAAATTGGCACATCCTCTTTTCTATCATTTAAAGATGGCACATGAATAAGAATTACTCCAATTCTGTGGTATAAATCTTCACGAAAATTTCCTTGAGCAATTTCTTTTAACAAATCTTTGTTAGTCGCTACTATTACACGAACATTTACTTTTATTTCTTTTTCGCCACCAACACGAGTGATTCTACTTTCTTGCAAAGCACGTAAAACTTTTGCTTGAGCCGATAAACTCATGTCGCCAATTTCATCTAAAAATAAAGTTCCTGCTTCTGCTTGTTCAAAGCATCCTTTTCGGTCTTTTATGGCAGAGGTAAATGCTCCTTTTTCATGACCAAATAATTCGCTTTCAATTAATTCTGAAGGAATAGCTGCACAATTTACTTCGATAAATGGTGCTTTTGAGCGATTAGATTTTTCATGAAGACTGCGAGCAACTAATTCTTTACCTGTGCCATTGTCTCCAGTAATTAAAACTCTTGCATCGCTAGCGGCAACTTTTTCAATCATTTCTTTTACTGTCTTAATACCTTTAGATTCCCCAACAATTTGAGTAGCACCAATTCCACCACTTATTTTTCTTTTGAGTTTTTTCGTTTCTTGCACCAAATCTTTTCTATCAATGGCATTACGAACAGTCACCAACAGCCGATTTAAATCTAAAGGTTTCGAAATAAAATCATAAGCACCTTTCTTTAGTGCTTCAACTGCAGTTTCTATGGTTCCGTGTCCAGAAATCATTACAATTGGGGTATCAATTCCAAAATCAACAGCTTTTTCTAAAACTTCTATACCATCCATTTTAGGCATTTTAATGTCGCACATAATTAAATCGTACTTACTAGATTTAATCTTTTCTAATCCAGATTGACCATCTTCTGCTTCGTCAACCGTAAATTTTTCATACTCTAAAATTTCTTTCAGAGTATTTCTAATCGGTCTCTCGTCGTCTATAATTAATATGCTTGCCATTTTTTGGTGTTTTGTAGATTGTGTTTTTGGTAAGTTCTAAAAACTATACACCAAAAACCATATGCTAAATTATTCTTTATAAGTCAGCCATTTCCATAACTCTTTATATGTTACTTTTTTCCCGTACATTAAAATTCCTGTCCGATATATTTTTGCTGCAATCCATGTAGCTCCTAAAAATCCTAAAATTAGTAAGCCCATGGATAATAATAATTCCCATGTTTCAACCCCACCAAACGGTATTCTTACCATCATAATGATAGGAGAAGTTAAAGGAATGATAGAAAGCCAAAAAGCCAATGTGCCGTCAGGATTTTCCATAACTGTTTGAGCAACAACAAATGAAAAAATTAAAGGCATTGTAATAGGGAGCATAAACTGTTGTGTGTCTGCTTCACTATCTACAGCAGACCCAACTGCAGCTAACAATGCGCCATACAACAAATAGCCTCCAATAAAGTAAAAAATAAATGAAATTAATATTTGTAATACTGGTATGTTTTGAAAACCTTCTATAACATCTTGGTAAGGGTTTTGAGAAAGCTCAGTAATATTTGCTTGCTGCATTAGTTCTTCAGATTGAGACACGGAAGAAACTGTATCCAAAGAAAAAGCTCCTGCAATTACGGTATAAATAATCCCAGTAAAAAGTGCCCACAATAAAAACTGGGTTAGTCCCACTAATGCAATTCCAATAATTTTACCCATCATTAACTGGAAAGGTTTTACAGATGAAATGATAATTTCCACAATTCTACTTGTTTTTTCTTCTATCACTCCACGCATAATTTGAACACCATACATAAAAATGAAAAAATAAATTAATATGGCTCCACCAAAACCTAGTGCTGTACTTACCCCAACATTTTTAGATTCTTCCTCTCCATCAATAGTAATTGATATAGGCTTTATAACAACATTAGGTTGAATTTCGGAAAGTTGATTTTTAGTAACATTAAACTTATTTTGAATTTCTATACTCCGAATTACATTTTCTATAGTATTCTCAATGTTAATTATTGTAGAAAATCCTGGTTGTTTTTTATAATACATCTCTACTTCTGCATTTTTCTCTATGTTTGAAATATGTAGTATTGATGTATATTCCTCTTTATAAAAATTCTCTTTTGCGGTAGCTATATCTCGATTTAGAACATGTACAAAATGTAGTGTATTGGTACTTTCAAATTGACCTTCAAATGTATTGGTTTCGTCAATAATTTCGATAGTCTGAATATCTATATCTTTTGTAGCCAACCATATTGGAACCAACATTAACCCTGCCATTAGCAGTGGGCCTAATAGCGTCATTAAAATAAACGATTTCTTTTTAACTCGAGTTAGGTATTCCCTCTTTATTATTAATGTTATTTTATTCACTTTCTTCCTCCTCTAAAATTTCTTTAGGTTCAATTTCATTCACTTTTTGAATAAAGATATCATTCATGCTTGGTGTTATTTCGTTAACAGAAATAATTTTAACATTATTTATAATTGCTCTAATTAAATCGTTCATTTCACTCGGATTGTTGGCTTTAACTTTAACAAATATTCTTCCATTATTTTGCTTTGACTCAATCAACTCAAAACCAGTCCACAACGCATTAGTAAACGCTATCATGTTGCCAACAAAAACAATTTCAAACAAATTTGATTTACATGCTGTTTTGATTTCATTTACATTTCCTTCTAATATATTTTTTGATTTATTGATGAGTGCAATGTCATCACAAATTTCTTCAACAGACTCCATATTATGAGTGGAAAAAATAATAGTAGAACCTTTTTCTCTTAATTCTAAAATTTCTTTTTTTATGAGGTTGGTATTTATTGGATCGAAACCAGAAAAAGGTTCATCTAAAATTAACAATTTTGGTTCATGTAAAACGGTTGTAATAAATTGTACTTTTTGTGCCATTCCTTTAGAAAGCTCTTCCACTTTTTTGTCCCACCAATCTTTAATTTCAAATTTTTCAAACCATTCTTTTAGCTTATAACTTGCTTCTCCTTTGTTCATTCCTTTTAGTTGAGCAAGGTACAAAGCTTGTTCCCCAACCTTCATTTTTTTATATAAACCTCTTTCTTCAGGCAAGTATCCTATTTGAGAAATATGTTTAGGAGATAATTTTTCATTTTCAAAAAATATTTCTCCACTATCAGGCGCTGTAATCTGATTAATAATTCTAATTAAAGTTGTTTTACCTGCTCCATTAGGTCCCAACAAGCCAAATATTCGCTGCTTTTCAACATGAATTGAAATATTATGCAATGCTTTATGTTCTGCATAGGTTTTGTAAACTCTTTTTATATGAAGCAAGTCCATTTTTCAAATATAAGTTATTCGGTTGGGTTATTTTAAAATTACTATTTAGAAATAAAAATTTTAGACATAAAAAAACCTCCTGAATTCAGGAGGTTTATATAAAAATAAAATTAGTTATCTTTTGTTAATATCAACAAAGTCTCTTTTGGTGGCACCTGTATAAATCTGTCTAGGTCTTCCAATTGGAGCTTTATCTTCAATCATTTCTTTCCATTGAGCAATCCATCCTGGCAATCTACCTATGGCAAACATTACAGTAAACATTTCTGAAGGAATATTTAAAGCTCGATAAATTATGCCTGAATAAAAATCAACATTAGGATATAACCCTCTTGATTTAAAATATTCGTCACTTAAAGCAACTGTTTCTAATTTTTTAGCAATGTCTAAAACAGGATCATTTATTCCAAGTGCTTTTAACACATCATCAGAAGCTTTTTTAATAATTGTTGCTCTTGGATCAAAGTTTTTATAAACTCGATGACCAAATCCCATTAAACGGAAAGGATCGTCTTTATCTTTTGCTTTATTAATCCATTTATCCACATCTCCTCCATCATTTCTAATTGCCTCCAACATTTCTATTACTTCTTGATTTGCTCCTCCATGTAAAGGACCCCATAATGCAGACACTCCAGCTGCAACGGAAGAGTATAAATTAGATTGTGAAGAACCAACAACTCTCACTGTTGCAGAAGAGCAATTTTGCTCGTGATCTGCATGTAAAATCAACAATTTATTTAATGCTTTTACCACAACAGGATTAACTTTATAGTCTTCTGTTGGCATAGAAAACATCATGTTTAAAAAATTCTCGCAATAATCTAAGCTATTTTTAGGATAAACTACTGGATGACGCATTGCATTTTTATATGCCCAAGCTGCTAATGTTGGCAACTTAGCAAGCAAACGATATATGGTCAAATCAACTGCTTCTTGTGGTCGATGTGGGTCTTGAGATTCAGGGTAAAAAGTTGATAGCGAACTTAATGAAGCTGCTAAAATTCCCATTGGATGAGCTTTTGCGGGATATGCTTCAAAAAATTCTCTCATATCTTCATGTATTAAAGTATGAAGAGTGATGGTGTTCTTAAATTTTGAATACTCTGCTGCTGTTGGTAAAGAACCAAAAATTAATAAATAAGCAACCTCTAAAAATTCTGCTTTTTCAGCTAATTGCTCAATAGGATAACCTCTATAACGCAAGATTCCTTCTTCTCCATCCAAAAAGGTAATTGCACTTTTGGTTGAACCTGTGTTTTTAAATCCTGGGTCAATAGTAATGTAACCAGTTGCAGATCTAAGCGAACTGATGTCTATTGCTTTTTCTTTTTCAGACCCTTCGATTATAGGAAATTCATACACTTTCCCGTTTAATTCTAATTTTGCTATTTCTGACATTTTTTCCTCCTTTTTTTTAAAACTACTTTTAATAGATAATCATGCTAATGTAAATATCAAGAATTTATTTTCCAAGCGTTTAATAATAAATCATATTATTCAAGGCTATGGTTTAATATCAATTTACATTCGCCTAAAATTAATTCTTTATATTCTATTACAAATGATTTTCATCATATAAAAAGCCTCTCAAATCATGATATTTATCAAGATGGAGAGGCTAATAGAATAAAATAATTATTATTTACTTCACAATCGAGACATGGCCTAGTTCGGTGTGGGTTTTACCAT
>CAYHWX010000161.1:0-6652 GCA_964360245.1 uncultured Vicingus sp. | reverse complement strand
GACGGCTACTGGCAAAGCGAGAGTTATTTTATGGACATCAAGGACATTATCAGACAAGAATTGCAAGTAAAAACTTCGCCGGATCCGGACAACGAATCAATGATTAAACGCATCAACTCGACGGAAGCTGTGGCGGTGCATATTCGAAGAGGTGACTATGTCAGCAATTCAAAAACCAACTCGGTCCATGGATCCGCTTCTCTTGAATATTATACCAAAGCGGCTAAAATTATGCTGGACGCAACTAATGCGCCAACATTCTTTGTTTTTTCAGACGATCATCAGTGGGTAAAAGAAAATCTTAGACTCCCGTCTTCAACAGTCTATGTTGATCATAACGGACCGGAGAAAAATTATGAAGACTTACGGCTGATGAGTCTATGCAAGCATCATATTATCGCTAATAGCACATTTAGCTGGTGGGGGGCTTGGTTGGCAAAAAATGAAAATCAAAAAGTTGTTGCGCCATTAAAATGGTTTAATAACGACGCCGATACGAGTGATTTAATACCGTCGCGCTGGGATAGAATATAATTTATATGAATCATGCGCCTCCAATCAGCGTTATAATGCCGGTTTATAACGGAGAAAAATACCTCAAAGAAGCGATTGAAAGCATTCTAAATCAAACCTTTAGAGATTTTGAGTTTATCATCATTAATGACGGGTCAACTGACAAAACGCTGGAAATAATACAATCATTCGCGGATCCGCGCATAAGATTAATCAACCAAGAAAATAAAGGCATTATATGTTCGCTAAATAAAGGAATTGCCGAAAGCCGCGGGAAATACATCGCTCGAATGGACGCGGACGACATATCGCTTCCGGAAAGATTTGAAAAACAGTATAAATTTTTAGAAAATAATCAAGAATACGGGATTATTGGAGCAACCTTTTTAATCATAAACGAAGGGAATCAAATTACTGGGGCAAATGCCGTTCTCCTCAAAGATGAAGATCTTAAAAAAGAAATAATTATTGAAACAACTTTCGGGCACGGAACCGTGATGATGAAAAAAAGTATTTTAAATGTTATTGAATATTATAATCCTAAAGCGCTTCATGCGGAAGATTTTGACCTATGGACGCGCTTTGCCGAGAAATCAAAAATGGCCAATCTGCCGGAAGCGCTTTACTTATGGCGTGATAATCCTCAAGGAATTTCAAGAACGAAAGAATTGATCCAATCAAAAAGTGCTCAAAAAATCCAAAAAGTTCAAGTTTACAAATTCGCGGCTCTCAACCGACAAAAAATAATAAATTTTAAAAAGATTAAAATATACCGTAATGAAAAAATTGAATATGGTGGACAGAAAATTGTTATTCAGCGTAAAAAAAGGTTATCTCTTATTTATCTTATTCTTTCCTATCATGCGTTTCAGTATAAATATTTTCTCTTAGCGGCAAAAATGCTATTTATGAGCCTAATTATTCATCCGACCATAATATGGAATATCCTATTCCGAAAAACAGCTTAGAAATATGCCTTGTCTCGACAACTCCCTATCCCGGCGTATATTTCCCCGAACTCCGGAATATTGCTTTTGAGTTGGAAAATATTGGCAAAAATATAGTTATAATCGCAATAAAGCAATCATTTAATGATATAGACTTTGAAATTGCCGGAAAAAAACGAATTTACCGACTTTCTTTCTTTCGGCGCATTGAGCAAGAAACATTTTTTATGCGCTGCGCTTTTATTATCCGCAAAGAAAACCCATCAGTTATTCATATATTTTGGAGATTCGGAGCAGCGTTATTGCCTTTGATATTTGCTTTTTCGTCCAAGCGATTCATTATTGATATCCGGACGGGAAGCGTCAGCAATCATCTGATTCGGCGCTACATTGAAAACACGCTTCTTCGCATCGAATCTCTTTTTTTCCATCGCCGCATTGTTGTTGATGAACCTCTTGCAAAAAAACTGGGTATTCGCTCCGATGAATATCTTCCACAGGGAATTCCTTCGCACATGATCAATAGACGCCATTCATCCAACGAACTTCATGCCATTCGGAAAAAACTCGGAATTTCCAATAACGATATGCTTGGAATATATGTCGGGACATCGCATCTTCGCAATCTTGATATTTTTTTTGAAGGATGTCGCCAAGCAAAAAAAGCAGTCCCTTCTTTGAAAATTATTATACTTGGAGACGCTCTTCAAGATGAGTATTTACACGAGCTAATCAAAAGCACGGAACTCAAAAATTATATAATCCTTTTAGGAAACGTACCCAATGAAAATGTCGCTTCGTATATTAAAATCGCCCACTTCGGCATATCTTTTGTTCCAATGACTGCGGGTTTTGACAAACAACAATCAATCAAAATTCTTGAATATATCGCAAATGACCTTCCTGTTTTAGCGACAAAAACAAGCTCAAATCAATCCTTTGTTTATGAAGGACAAAATGGCGTATTGATTGATGACACGGCGGAAGATGTCTCAAGCGGCATACGACGAATATCCTTCCTTTTGAACGATCGGGAATTCCACCACCATCTCGCCTCATTTAATGAACAATTCATAAAAGCATTCAGTTGGAAAAAACTTGTGCAGGACAAACTCCTTCCGTTATATGAACGATAAACATCCCAGCATATCTATTATTATTCTTAATTTTAATGGATTCGTACTCACAAAGGAGTGCGTTGATTCTGTATTAAAAGTTGATTATCCCACTTACAATATCATTATCGTTGATAACAACTCAAAAAATAGCGAGGGAGAAAAATTGAAAGAACGCTATGAGCGCCAAGCGACAACTATTATCAACCGGCATAATTTAGGATATGCCGGCGGTAATAATGTCGGGATACGATACGCTCTAACTAATCTACGCGCTGATTATATACTCATTCTCAATAACGATACGATTGTTCATCCGTCTTTTTTAAAACAGATGATTAAGCGCGCCGCTACTTCTCCAAAAATAGGAATGACGGGAGCGAGAATTCTTCGATACGACAAACAAGACGAGATAGACACTATTGGCCTTAAGCTTCTGACAAGCGGTTTACCGTATAAACGGATAAATGCGCGCGATCCCCTCTTTTGCCCTTCCGGTGCCTGCGCCCTATACAGCGCTAAAATGCTTCGCGGTATTGAGATGAATAATGAATTTTTTGATGAGGACTTTTTTCTCTTTGCCGAGGATATTGACCTGGGATTTCGAGGAATTTTACGAGGATACGAAAGCATAATCGCCAACGATGCGATTATTTACCATAAGGTTTCTTCAACAACTAAAGAACAAAGCCCTTTATCAATTTACTACGGACACCGCAATACTCCCCTAATGATTATCAAAAATTTCCCGCGATCATTTCTTATTCGATACGGCGCAAAAATAATCTTCTTTCAGATCATTGCGCCGATCTACTATTTATTTATTAATCCGCGAAACATTTGGACGGTGGTTCAATCAAAAATTGACACGCTTCGTTTATTTCCAAAAATGATGCGGAAACGACGCCTGATTCAAACATCAAAAACTATCTCAAATAAAAATCTCGTGAAATTATTTTCATCGTGATGACTCCTCGTCTTTAACGGGATAATCTTTTTTGACTCGCTCAAAAATAGCAACCGCATTATTGGAGTACATAAGAATAAATTGCGGTGATTTACGAAACGCATCGTACTCTTGAATATTTTTAAAAAGATAGACATGCGTAATCCCCCATTTATCGAGAACTTTGCGCCCCTCCGGGGAATCGGGAAATTTTGATCCGTAAAAAAGTTCTTTTCGGCGTTCAAGAACTTGATCTTCAAATTCTTCCACATTAGAACGAATGTTTTTGGCGGATAGTTGTAAAATAAGCTTTCCAAGTAATTTAGCGCTTGAGGGCTCTGCCACGGAAACAATTGGCGACTTCGGCGGCTCCGGTGATTCAGTCAAGTCCGTTACAATAAAGAATCCTAACTCAGGATACATGGAACCAAACACATTGTTTTGAATTTGAGGCCATCGCTCAATACTCATAATTGAAAGGCTGGAGGATATATTAGCGCGTAACCACTTAAGCGCCAGCAAATCATCGTTTGTCGGAATAAAATTCCTTCCATAATCATCATAATGTTTATAAATATTATTAAATCCGATATTGGCAAAGATTATTACTAAAAGAGTAGTTATAATAATAGCCATCTTTTTGTTAAAAATTTTTTTATACCATAATAGAAAAAATGCTATCACAATGCTTGCGGGAAGCCATAGATACAAAATAACGCGATATGACAAGAAATTAACTCCCAGAAGATAAAAATTTGCCCAAACAAGAGGAACAATCATCAGGGTAATAATGATTCTTTTATAATACCAATTTAAAGTGTAACGATAAATAAAAACGAAAGCCGCCGCCACGATGATATTTATTGTTATAGCCCCAAACACGGTTGGATATGTTTGGTAAAGAATAATAGGTTCGTTCAACCCAGTCGTGCTGATTTCTACCAAAAATCGCGTGATAAATCCAATCGCGTCGGTGGATCTCAGCAATACAATACTCATTAACATCAGCCCGAAATACAAAAGGATTGGGAATATAGCGACCGCAAGCAGACGGTATTTCCAAGAAAATGTTCGCCAGAAATGTATCGGGAGGTATAAAAGGAGAAAAACAAAGAAAACTCCAAATGATAACGGATGCACAAATAGCAACACTCCTATTGAAAAAAGAAAGACAATAAACCAGCGAATGCTTCTAAATTTAAGAAACAACATCCCTATGTAAACCGAGATAACAAGAAAAAGGAAGCCAAAAATATTTTGCGGCGTTAAAACAATCGCACGACCGATAAAAGGGAGGCTTATGGCAAAAAATCCGGAAAGAAATCCCGCGGCGTTTGATTGAAAAATTGTTTTTCCGAGAAAAAAAGTAACTACAGAAAGAGATGCGACCGCCAATGCGGTGAGCAATATAAAAGATTGTGTTGCCGTCAAACTCGCCACAAACGAAACGCCGGCCGTGATAATTTGAAGAAACGGATAAACGGAATGAGGAACAATCCGGTGGTTATCCAAAATATGCTGAGCATAGGTGACGATTGTATAGGAATCCGGCGTTGTCAGATATCCTCCCGACCAAACGGTTGGAGCAATCCCGGCAAGAAATCCAAAAATGAAGAGAAAAGAAATAATTAAAAATAAAATAATTTTTTTCTGAATATTTGGGATAGGTTTAGTCATATTATCGATTGACATTCAATGCGTGAGAATAAAGATCAAAAAACATTGAAGCTGTCTTTTCCCATGAAAAATTTTTTTTGATTTTTTCATAACCGCACATGCCCATTTGTCTTCCTTTTTCATGGTCGTATAAACAATCTAAAATCGCTTTAGCAAGAGCATTATCATCTTTTGGCTCAACAAGAAGCCCGTCAACTCCCTCCTCCACAATACTCGGGATGCCGCCAACTCTTGTCGCTACAATGGGCAATTTTGCGGCCCACGCTTCAAGAAGCGTCAATGGCTGTCCTTCATACACAGAAGGTAAGACAAAAAGATGACTTGACAAATACTCTCGTGTTAAATCATCGCCAAAAAATTTTCCACAAAAAAAAATATTTTTCTGTAAACGAAGATCATTAACGAGTTGGCGCAACATATTTTCCTGCTCTCCGGTACCAATAATATGAAGTTCAGCGTTCGGCCGTTTATCGATCACCCGCTTCATCGCTTTAATAAGGTATGTCAGCCCTTTCTGCGGATGCAATCTCCCAACAAAAATAATCTTTTCTTTTGAACTTTTGCTTATTTGTATATCGTCAAACGCATCCATATCAACGCCATTATGAATAACTTTAATGTACTTATTCACATTTGGATATTGAAGAAAATCCTCACTCACGGAGACAACTTTATCGTAGCGAACTTTCAGTAAAAGCACCCATTCAATAAATGATTTGAGTCTTCCCACTATCCCCTTTTGTAGTTCATACCATAATCCCAAACCCGTTCCATGAACAGTAAAGATGATGGGAGTGCGCGTAAAACGCGATGAAAACTTTGCCGGAATCGCGGGTAGAAACGCTTGCGCGTTCACAATATCGTAATACGAAGAAAGGAGATAAAAAAAACTTCGAACCAAGAACCACAGGCGGCCAAAAAAGTTATCAAATTTTGAAATGGGTCCCAGTCGAATAACGCGCAGATTTCCGTCAAGATGCGATTCATTGTCAACGCCTCTCTCTCCGCCATCCGCCAAGAGCTTACGCGTGATGATATCAACCTTGCACCCATGGTCAACGACCAATCGCTTTGCAATCTCCCATACATGCATAGGTCCTCCCCCATACACTGGAAACCAGCTATCAATAACAAAACAAATTTTCATATAGCTTTTTTATACGATTCAATAAGAAGAGAGGAAAGCCGTTCCCACTCATACAAATCAAGCAAACGATGTATGCTTGAACGCTGCTCTCCAAAAACACTTGGATTACTTAATATAATCTTAATTCTTTCCGCGAGATCGGCCGTATTTTTAGGTTCAAATAAAAAACCACCGACTCCCCCATTGGTTACTTCGCGCGTGGCCGGAATATCGGAATTAACATACGGGATACCCGCGGCCAGCGCCTCAATCGTCACCATTCCAAATCCTTCAACCACGGACGGCAGACAAAAAACATGCGAGCGTT
>CAYHWX010000160.1:0-6662 GCA_964360245.1 uncultured Vicingus sp. | reverse complement strand
ATTGTCTCTAAAAAACTATGAAAATTTTGATGCGAATTAATTTTTAGAACACACCTTAAGATAATCCAGAAATTTTCCCATTTTCATCGATATCCATATTTTCTGAGGCAGGTGTAGCAGGTAATCCTGGCATACGCATCATATCTCCTAATATTGGAATAACAAAACCAGCACCTGTAGCCAATTCAAATTCTCTCACATTTACCGTAAAACCTCTAGGTCTTCCAAATAATGTGTCAATATCTGATAAAGATTTTTGAGTTTTTGCCATACAAACAGGTAAGCCTTGTAAACCTAATTTATCAATCTTTTCGAGGTCATTATTTGCCATTTTAGAATATTCAACACCATCAGCTCCATAAATTTCTTTGGCAATTCGTTCAATTTTTTCTTTAATGGTTAAATTCCAATTGTAAAGAGGCATAAATTTATTATTTCCAGATTCAACTTCTTTTACTACTGCTTCTGCTAAATCAGTCATGCCAGCTCCACCTTTTGCAAAACCATTTGCTAAAATGGCTTGAACTCCCATTTTTTTACATTTAGATTGAATTATTTTTACTTCTTCTTCCGAATCTGTAGGAAAAGAATTGATAGCGACTACTGGGTTTAAACCAAACTTTTTACAATTTTCAATGTGCTTTTCTAAGTTTTCAAAACCTTTGGTAACTCGTTCAATATTAGGTATGTTGTATTCTTCTTTTTTAGCACCTCCATGATGACGTAATGCTCTAATTGTTGCAACTAATACCAATGCTTTTGGTTTTAATCCAGCAGAAACACATTTAATGTCTAAGAACTTTTCTGCTCCTAAATCAGCACCAAAACCTGCTTCTGTAACTACATAATCAGCTAAAGTAAGTCCCATTTTTGTGGCAATAATTGTATTTGTTCCTTGAGCAATATTGGCAAAAGGACCACCATGTATAATCGCTGGGTTTTTCTCTAACGTTTGAACAAGGTTTGGTTTAATGGCATCTCTAAGTAAAATAGCCATTGCGTTTTGAGCTTTCAAATCTCTTGCATAAATAGGGGCTCTATCGTAAGTGTATCCAACAAAAATATTTCCTAACTTCTTTTTTAAATCTAAAAAATTTTCTGCCATGCACAAAATCGCCATAACTTCAGAAGCAGGGGTGATGTTAAAACCATCTTCACGAGGAACACCATTTGCAATTCCTCCTAAGCCAATAATGATATGTCTTAATGCTCTATCATTCATATCCATTACTCGTTTCCAAACAATTGTTCTTGGGTCAATTCCTAAATTTTTTGATTTACTTTGAATGTTGTTATCTATTAATGCAGATAATAAGTTGTTGGCTTTTTCAACTGCCGAAAAATCTCCGGTAAAATGCAAATTAATATCTTCCATTGGAACAACTTGAGAATAACCACCACCAGCTGCACCGCCCTTAACCCCAAATACTGGTCCTAAAGAAGGTTCTCTTAAAACAACAATGGCTTTTTTACCAATTTTATTTAACCCTTCGGTTAATCCTATTGAGGTAGTTGTTTTACCTTCACCTGCAGGGGTTGGTGTTAAAGCTGTAACTAACACTAAATTGCCTTTTGCAACTTTTATTTTATCAATAATACCTAAAGGCAACTTCGCTTTATATTTTCCATACAGCTCAAAATCTTCACGGTTTATTCCTAGTTTTTTAGCGATGTCCGTAATATGTAACATCTTGTTTTCTTGAGCAATTTTAATATCAGATGGAAATTTTTTTTCTGCCATAATTATTTAATTTAATTGGAGTCTAAAGATAGAAAAATTAGAATTAAGTTTTACAAAGTAAGTATTGGATAAAAATTTGTAATTTTAGAATTGTTTTGTTAGTGAAGTTCTAAAAATAGGTTTTTTTATTAACACACCCCGACCCCCTCTTGATAGAGGGGATGGCATATGTTAATTTTTAGAACACCCCTTTATTAATATTGATAAATACGATTAAAGATATTAACCCTATCCTGTATGAAAAAATTAATAACATTATTAGCAGTTACAAGTATTGTTACTAATGCATTTTCTCAAGAAAATGAGCTAACAACTGCACCATCTCAAGATACTATATTTACTGAAGAAACTAATGCTTTGCCAGACCCAAAAGTTACTTTTGATATTGACCTAAGTGCTTGTTTTACTACTGGTGAGTTTAAACAATTTTATCCTAAAGATGGAATGGGAGGTTTTGGGGCAACTGTACTTATGCCTCTTCATATAAAAAATCCTTTAGACATTGGATTTGAATTAGGTTATTATTTTATGAGCAACACCTCTTCTACTTTTCAATATTATACACCAGGAATGGGTGACTATGAAGTAAATTCTAGTGTTTCAGGAACCATGCTTCCTTTTCATTTAGTTGCAAGAATATACCCATTGAAAGGAATAAATTTACCAATACAACCTTATGTAGAAGGGGTGGCAGGTTTTAGATTATTTATTGTTGAGCAGGAATTAACTACAACTGTAATTAATTCAGGAGTAGAGTTAGAACCTCAAAAAGAATCAACTTCAACTGGCTCGTGGAGTTATGGGTTTGGTGCAGGAGTTAAAGTAAGAGTTAGTAAAAATAACTTGGTATATTTGAATGCAAAAGTTAATCAGCTTTATGGAACAGCTACCAATTATATGGATCCTACAACTATTATTTTATACGATGATGGAAGTTATGAATACTTAAATTATCGATCTCGTACAGATGTATTAAGATTTTCGTTTGGAATTCATGTGATGCTGGAATAAAATAATGGAACAATTTTTGAGAAATATTGCAAAAAAATAATAATATGAAGAAAATAATTTATTTAATGATTGGTGTTTTTACACTTTCAACAACAACTATTTCAGCTCAAAACTGGAAAGATTTAAAAAAGAAAGCAAAAGAAAAAGCAGGAGAAGTTCAAAAAACTGGCTTACCATCTACCGGATTATCTGAGGCAGAAGTTGGAGCAGGTTTAAAAGAAGCGTTAAACCAAGGAGTAAGCAAAGGTGTTACCCAACTCAACAAAAAGGATGGTTATTTTAAAGACCTTCAAATAAAAATACCAATGCCAGCCGAAGCAAAAAGTGTGGAAGAAAAATTAAGAAGTTTAGGGCAAGGGGAAAAAGTTGATGCAGCTATCGAAAGCATGAATCGTGCAGCAGAAGATGCCGCAGAAGGAGCTAAGGATATTTTTATAGTTGCTATAAAAGAAATGACTTTAACTGATGCTATGGGTATTTTAAAAGGTGAAGACGATGCTGCTACCAAATACTTGAATAAAGCAACTTATAATGAACTAACTAAAAAGTTTAAACCAGTTATCAAAGTTTCTTTGGATAAAGTAGGGGCTACTAAACATTGGTCAACTGTATTTGGTGCCTACAATAAAATTCCTTTAGTAAAAAAGGTAAACCCCAATTTAGAAGATTATGTTACCGAAAAAGCATTAAACGGACTTTTTATTCAAGTAGCTAAAGAAGAACTTAAAATTAGAAAAGACCCTGCAGCCCGGGCAACTGATTTATTAAAAAAGGTATTTGGTAAATAACTGTTATGCCAATTGTAAATTACAACTTGGTATAAAAAGAAGATTCTATTAATTGGAATTAAAATAAGTAAACCATACATTTACTTGGTTGATTTTCTAAATTTAATGGGTGCAAAAATCAACAATAATTTTTAAACGAAAAAAAATACACGCAAGTTGTGAAAAACGTAACAAAATATTTAAAATACTGTAAAACAGTTATTTATACTATTTTAAAACCTGCGTGTAATGCAGAAATACACGCAAGTATGCGTACCGAGATGTTAGTGGCATTTTAAAAACGACAACTAATAGACATAAATATGAAAGAATACACAAGACAAGAACTGCTTGACCTTTTTTTAAATCAAAAGTGGACATTTGGCGACTTAAAAGATTTGGTCTTTGAAGCGGAATTCCCAAATGAACTCTTTGACAATGCAGTTAAAGAAATCACGAATACTCAACAAATAATAAATCGGCTTAAAGAACTAAAGCCAATTGTTGTTGACAGTTTGGGGAAATTATTAAAACTTCAAAGAGAAATTGTTGAACTCAGCGAAAGCGGGCGTGATATAAAAAAATTAACAGAACTTCAATCTAAACGAGACAAAGACGAAAAGGAAGTTACTCAGCTTGAAAATGAGTATTTAAGTTTAGCAATGCAATATAAAAAAATGTTCCAAACAAAATAAATTTTCAGAACAATGGCAGAACCTTTAAAAACATTTCGGACGCTTCAACAACAACAAGCAGTAATCCAACGAAAACTGCAAAGTATTCAGAGAACACTTAATCAAATTCTTGCTCTGAATGGAATTTCAATAGACATATTTAATTCTGCTAACGACTATCTTGACCAATTTAATCAATTGAATGGCGACTTTAGTCAGAAATGGCAGACAATTACTCAAGCAAGCAGACAAGGAGCAACTGGAAATGACTTTGATGACCTTGATAGCAAAATATCAGAATTGTTTGACACAGTTGCTGAACTTAACCGTGAGGCAACTTCGCAGAATACCGTATCATCAAAACTTCGGTCATTGTTTACCGTTGACACAACCGAGTTTAAATCAGCACTGAAATACCACAAGACACAAAGTTTTATTAATCTCGCTTTACTTCTACTGGTGACTGTAACTGCTGTTTGTTCAGTTTATAAACTTTTTGGATTTCACAATCCTCTCCTTACGGCTGAAATTAAAGAATTGCTAAAAGAAGACAATACATATAAAGCAACAGTAATAATGATCCTAATACAACTTGGAGGCAAGTTGACACTTATTATCGCCTTCGGTTGGTTGATTCAATTTCTTGGCGGACTACATTCCAAACATTCGCAACAAGCAATCATTTACCAAGACAGACTTGCTGGCTTGACAACAGCAGAGCTAATAATCACTGCTGGACGGACTTCTACGCGAGAACAAATTTTAAAAGAAATGGCAGACACATACTTGAGTGATAAAGAAAATTCTTTCAAGCCAAAAGAAAAACAGAGACACGAAGAGACAGCATCAAAGAAAGACCTCGTGACATTATTGAAAAGTACAATTGAATCATTTAAAAAATAAAAACGCCAGATAACATAGACGGAATAGTGCACACAGACAGCGGACACTGACGCACAAAAAAAACGCCACATAACAGCAGTAACTGTTGCACAACCCCCCTCCTCACCTTGCCAAATGCCAACTAAAAACTAAAAAGCAGCTTGTCATTTTAGATTTTAATCCGTCAGCCGACGGAGTAAAAATCTTAATGGCACAGCGTTATAGAAAAAAGAATTTAGTAAATTTACCGCTATGCCATTAAAATTTTCTAATGCTGCATGAAACATGCAGCAAAGAAAATTTAAAATGTCAAGATGCGGGGTTTCGGTGGGCATCTTTCCGCCCCTGCGTGTAGCTTCCTACGTTAGCTTTTAAAATAGGACGAACTACAATTAGCGGTAAACGTAAAAAACAACTATCAGACCATAAATATTCAAATAAAATGAAAAGGACTCTATTAATAACATTAGCAATCGCAACATCATTCTGTTTTGGTTTCGGATTAAAGTCGATAATTACAAAACAAAATAACGACCCTAAAATAATAAAAAAAGTAACCGGCATTGGAGGTATTTTTTTTAAGTGTAAAGACCCAAAAAAAATGAGAGAATGGTATAAAACAAACCTTGGGCTGAATACCAATGAATATGGGGCAGTTTTTGAATGGAGACAAGGTGCTGACACCACTCAAAAAGGTTTTACTCAATGGAGTCCATTTACTGATAAAACCAAATATTTTGAACCTTCAACTAAAGACTTTATGATTAATTACAGAGTTGAAAACGTAGAAGCACTTATCGAAGAACTGAAAAAAAACGGAGTAACAGTTGTTGACACCATTGAAACAGTTGAATATGGCAAATTTGTTCACATTATGGATATAGAAGGCAACAAAATCGAATTATGGGAGTCGAACGATATAGAATTTGAAAAACTTGGTGAGCAGATAGGAGCTAAGACTACCAAATAATTCTTGTAAATATATTATCATGGAACAAAAAATACAACTTAAACATCCTGCTGGTAAAAAAGCCATAAGCATGGACAAAGAAAAATATAATGTTTTAGAACAATCTGTTTTGAATTACCTTAAAACAAAGGGAGAATCAACTCATTCAGAAATTCTAAAGGCAGTAACTGAAGATTTCAAAAAAAATAAAAAGCTATTTGAAGGTTCAATTGAATGGCATATGGAATGGGTAAAACTTGACTTAGAAGCTAGAAAGAAAATTAAACGAATAGCTGACACTTCTCCAATTAAATTTAAATTAGCCTGACAACGCACCCCTCCTCACCTTGCCAAATGCCAATTAAAAACTAAAAAGCAGCTTGTCATTTTAGATTTTAATCCGTCAGCCGACGGAGTAAAAATCTTAATGGCACAGCGTTAAAGAAAAAAGGATTTAGTAAATTTACCGCTATGCCATTAAAGTTTTCTAATGCTGCATGAAACATGCAACAAAGAAAACTTAAAATGTCAAGCTGCGGGGGGGGCCGACTCCACCAAAAAAGGTTTTACTCAATGGAGTCCGTTTACTGATAAAACCAAATATTTTGAACCTTCAACTAAAGACTTTATGATTAATT
>CAYHWX010000159.1:0-6674 GCA_964360245.1 uncultured Vicingus sp. | reverse complement strand
TTTTTATTTAAGAACAGACAGACCAACAAAAGATGGTTCTGCTCAAATCATTTTGTTATTTACAATTAATAGAAAACACCGCTTAAAAATAAGTACCGGCAAATTTATTCCTCTCAAAAAAGAACATCGTAAATTATTACCTGCACAAATAGCCGAGCTTAGTTCTGAAAAAAAAGAAGATTTGTATTGCTGGGATATTTCTCAGGAAAGAGCGATTAAAGGCGCACCCAATTGGGAAACAGTAAATAATTATCTCGATAGTGAAAAAGTCAGAGCTAATAAAATCCTTTTAAAGTATGAGTTAATGAATAAGCCAATTACAGTCGATTTATTTAAAAATTCCTTCCTGAAACCTAGCGGAACCAACAACTTTGAACAGTATTTTACCGAAGTCCTCGAAAAAAGAAAGCATCTTATTGCAAACGATACTTATAAAGGTTATAAGGCTACTATCTCAAAAGCTGTAAAGTTTAAACAAAACTTATCACTTTCCGATATTGATTATAAATTTTTGAGCCAGTTTGAAAACCATATGCTCAAGCCTATCCTTGAAAAAGGCTTAGGCAACATTCCCAGTACAGTAGCAAAAACAATGAAAATGCTAAGGGCATTAATTTTAATAGCCATAAAAAACGAAGATTATTTAAAGGAAGCCTATCCTTTTAGAGATTATAAAATTAAGCACGTCGATCCATTATTGACCTCGCGCGATTATCTTGAACCTAACGACCTTATAAAAGTCGAACAGTTATTGTCCGCTGAAAAGATAGAAAAGCTGTCTATTGGCGAAATAAAGGCTACAAAACGGTTTTTATTTAGCTGTTATACAGGGTTAAGGTTTTCGGACGTTAACATTTTACACAGAAAACAACACATTTTCGGAAAGTACATTCTTAATCCTAACACCAATGAAATGGTTTATCGGTTTTATATTGAACTAAAGATGACCAAAACCACTCAGCCTATTTTCATCCCGCTTATTGACAAGGCTCTTGAGTTAATTAATGAATCGGAAGAGGATTATATTTTTGAAAAAATTAGTAATCAAAAGATAAATAAGCATTTAAAATCCATCAATACCAAAGCCGGTCTGAATAAAAAACTATCCTTTCATGTGGCAAGGCACAGTTTCGCAACAATTTGTTTTTTGTACGGCATACCTGAAAAGGTAGGTCAAAAATTGCTTGGACATAAAAACAGGAAGTTTACCGAAGTATATACCCATTTATCACAAAACAAATTGTTTTATGAAATGGATAAATTGAACCGGGGCTTAAGTCCTTATGAAGCATTAGTAGATGAAACTGAAGGCAACAAGAAAGGGATAAAAGAAATATTACCCATGTTGCAAAATTTAAATCAGGAAAAACTCGACCAAATAAAAGGGCTTCTTAAACTTTTTGGTACGTAAGTATGCTTTTACAAACGAAAATAGCAAAGTATTTAACCGTCATCGCTCCTCAGAAAGGTGTAATCACTTATAATAGGAGTGTAAACTCCTGTCAGAGCAATGCCATCGATTCTCAGAAAGGTGTAATCGTTTATCATAGGAGTGTAACCGCCTCTCAGAGCAATGTCATCGCTTGTCATTTTAACATCATAACTTCTCAGAGGAGTATCAGAGCCTCTCATTTTTCTGTCAGGATTTATCGGAGAGCTGTAAAAAGATTGTCAAAGGCGTTTAAACTATTATCAGAGGAGTATCATGGTTACTTCGAGCTTTAAAAAAGTGTTCAGTTAACTTGTAACTCACCGATTAATTAACTATATATACTATATATTATGTCAGAAGAAGCAAAAAAATCAGAAGAAGCGAAAAAAAAGGAGCTTTCAGATGCCGCAAAAAAGATAAAGGATAAGTACAATAAAATGTACAACAACGAAAATGGGTCCGATCATCTCCAATTGACAAATACTATATTGGAACGCGACCGGCAGATTACAAAACTTGAAAAAGAGATGTTAGAATTACGTAAGCAGCTACTCGAATTGCAATACAGACTTAAAGTATATGAACCCGAAAAGTACGCCTCACCGGATTATATGGGTTATCAAAAAGACTGGTCGGGTATTCGCAAAATAATGTTTATTTTGAAACGAAACTTCCAGGCTTTGACCAGTTCACAGGTTATGCAGGAGCTTTTGGCTCTGGAACCATTCTATAAAATGATATGGAATGACCCCGCCAATAACGTGAGCAGTTTATTAAGCAGGGCCTGTAAAAATAATCTGGTTGAAAGGATAGGCGCTCCAGGAATGGGAGCGCCCGTTTATAAAGCAATACGAAAAAATAATTAAATACTTAAAATTATGGGCTGGGAAAATGTTTCGGATGCAGATAGGGAATACCCGATTAAAATCATTGAAAAAGTAATGGAGGCCTTTTCAATAACATCCAATGGATTGGCAGAATTAAACCTTCGGGAAATTAAAAACCCAATATTTAGAAAGTGCTTCGGCCTAAAAAGTTTTTTTCAATACCAGTTATACCTTTCAAGTTCGTATGTTGAAGGTTACCGATTTGAAGTATTTCTATTTGGATATGATGCTGATCTTGAAAAAATTGAAGTGATCGTTGATAGAGCAATTTATGTGGAAATATGCAATAAGCCATTGGTCGGTAAACCTCAACTGTTTATAACCAACGACCGAAATTTTATAAATTTCCTTGAGGATGTTTTTAAGTGTAAAAAGTTCACAAGCACCACTTCAGGTTTGATGAAGATTGCTGAAAATAGCAAACCAAAATAAAAATATTTTCAAAATTCCTTAACTGCCATCAATATGGATTTTAATGAATTAAATTTTAAAGAATGATGTAATATTTTTATCCAGAAACCGTTATTAAAACATACATAAGAAAGTTTAAATGAATCAGGCATAAGTAGTATTAGGAGAGTGAGACAATGATAGTAGGGGATGCAAACGTTAATGACACAGACCGCCTTCATCAGCAAACGGTCACCTAAGCCGAAAATGCAAAACTACCCGGGTGGGTTTTTTCCATAAGATTCATTTTTATTTTTTTATGAATAAGGCTAAAGCAGGCATGTTTTAGCCTTTTTTGCGGAATTATCGGTTAATAGGTTTTTGTGTATATTTGTAAATGGAAATAGAGAAAAATTTAGATGATATATTAAAGTTTCTTGTAAAGAATAATAATATTGAAGTTACAAATTTCCACGGTAAGGATTGTATTGAGTGGAAAGAACTGTATACTGAAATATTAAAAATTAATCCGCAAGATTGTTTAGGGCTTTTAGAAATATTAGAAGATGATAAATACATAGAAATACATCGCGCAGGAGGTTCAAGCACTATATCTAGTATATCAATTAATATAAGAGGTAAATATTTCATTTCTGCGAGTCAAGGTGGTTACGTTGGCAAATCGGAACGTCTGAATCGGGAGAAGGTTGAATTGGGGAAACTCCAAAGAACAACAATTTCCCTATCCGAAAAGATGAATACTTTAACTCGTTGGATTGTTTTTGGTTCGACAATAGCGGCGATATATTATTTAATTCAGATTTTTGATTATTATATACAGCATTGCCCTTTTTGTTATCCACACTAAAAAACCTCTTAATGCTCTCCCATAACAACTCATTCCTATTAACCGATAATTCCGCTTTTTTGTAGAAATTATTTACCGATTCAAAAAATGCCTTTAACTTTCAATCCTTTTTTCCTTTATTGTCCGCTAGCTGTCGGCAGCAGTGCGGTTAAAATTCCTTTTATTCTAAATACCAATAGAACATACATTCTGTTTTTTATCCATCTTGCAAATTCGTACATTTGCGGGCTAAATTATTTCAAGGATGAGCGAATATATTGAGAAATTAAAGAAGGAAATCGAACCGATACGTCAACAGTTAATACAACATCAGCTTTATGCAAATATTAAAACTATTAAAGATCTCGGAATTTTTATGGAATACCATGTATATGCTGTTTGGGACTTTATGTCTTTATTAAAGGCATTGCAAAGAAACCTTACCTGTGTTGATATCCCTTGGTTACCGAAAGGTAAACCTGAAACAAGGTATCTTATTAATGAAATTGTATTAGGAGAAGAATCAGACGTAGATCAAATGGGTAATCGTACAAGTCATTTTGAGCTTTACTTAAAAGCAATGGAGCAAGCCAATTGTAATTTAAATACAATAAATACATTCATTAAAAATATTGGTAAAAAAATTCCTCTTACCGAATGTATTTCAATTTCAAACGTTCCTGCTGAAGCGGGCGATTTTATTCGTAATACGTTTTTTGTTATCAATTCCAATATTCCCCACATTCAGGCTGCTGTTTTTACCTTTGGTAGGGAAGACCTGATACCAGGAATGTTTATTAGTTTTGTGAACGAATTAAATAAGCAGACCGATGATAAGATCAGCATATTAAAGTACTATCTCGAAAGGCATATTGAAGTTGATGGAGAACACCACTCGCGTTTGGCCTATCAAATGACAGAGGAACTTTGCGGAGATAATCTAAAAAAATGGGAAGAAGCTACTGTTGAAGTAAAAAACGCTTTGTATCAACGGATTAAATTGTGGGATTTGATCTTACACCGTATTAAGGTATCTTAAAATTTGCTCACTAATAAAAAATAATTTTAAATGAAATTACATTTAAACCCATTTGGTAAGGTTTAGATAGAGTTTAATTAAAATAAAAGTAATAAATATTTAACCTAATGGGATATTATAAGATATTATATACCCTACTTTTGTTGCTGAATATTTTTATTATTGTTAAGTGAAAACCCTAAAGGTGATTTTCTTCACCAAAACCACTTAACCATACAAACTTTTAAAACCAAATTGTATGAAGGGTTTATTCTTGTGTTTAATTTTTGTTGCGTTCTACCAGCTGCCTTCACAAACTTTAATTATGAATGAAGTTTCCAATGGCCCTTCCGGGAACATGGAATACGTTGAATTTGTGGTTGTGGATACTAATGTTGTTTATACATGCAGTGTTGCCGCTAATCCTCCTTGTATTGATATTCGCGGATGGATTTTTGATGATAATAGTGGTTTCCACGGAGCAAGCGGTGTTGCGCCCGGTTGCATTCGGTTTTCAAATAATATTTTTTGGGCTTGTATTCCTGTTGGCACAATTATTCTAATATATAACGACCTCGACCCTAATTCAAGTTTGCCTGTTATTGATACCTTGATGTCAGACGGTAATTGTCGCTTAGTAGTACCCGTTGATAAAATAAATTGGTTCGATAGAAATGCCACAACCCCCGGAGCCCTTGCCTGTAGCTATCCTGCGGCAGGCTGGACAGCCGCAGGCACATGGAGTACAACCCTTTTAGCAAACACCGGTGATTGCGCCCGTTTAGTAAACCTTGCCGGATGTGAAGTCTTTTCGGTTTGTTATGGCGCTGCTAATACAAATACATTGGTTTATTTTTCTGGAAGTGGTCAGGACAGAGTTTTTTATTTTAACAATTCATTTAATAATGATGCTACCAATATGGCTAACTGGACAAATGGTTGCGCTGATCCTGTTGCATGCGGTTCTAATACGCAAACTCCCGGTGTACCAAATAACGCTGCTAATGCAGCATGGATTAGCAGTTTGAATAACAGTTGTACGACAATTCCCGCTTTAACGGTTACAGCAAATTCAACTAATGGTTCATGCCCATGTACCTCGTCAGCTTCGGTTGCACCTGCCGGTTCAATAGGCCCATATACTTACACGTGGTCGCCTGTCCCGGGTTCAGGGCAAGGTACAGCAAATGCAGGTGGACTTTGCGCAGGTGTCTACAGTTGTTCAGTTGAGTCGGCAATAGGCTGTATTGAAACAGTAACGGTAAGTGTTAGCAATGGTACAATTATTACAACGGCAAGTAACACCGGTTCTTATTGTGCAGGAACAACCATTCAATTAAACACGCCTACAGCTTCTTCATACACATGGTCGGGTCCGGGCAGTTTTAGTTCAAGTGCGCAAAATCCTACCATAAGTCCTTCTACACCTACAATGTCGGGTACTTATACAGTTAATGTTACCATAGGTTCTTGCCTTACTACAGCAACAACAGTTGTAACGGTTAACGCCTTACCCACAGTAACAGTTAATACCGCGGTAATTTGCTCGGGCCAAAGCGCCACATTAACCGCAGGCGGTGCATCAACTTATACATGGAGTACAGGCCCTAACAGCACAAGTATTTCAGTTAGTCCTACCACAACAACTAATTATACAGTAACAGGAAATAACGGTGTATGTAACAATAACGCTATTACTACGGTAAGTGTTAATGCTTTGCCTGTTATAACGATTAACAGTCCTTCAATTTGCTCGGGCCAAAGTGCTACCCTTACTGCCGGTGGTGCCACAAGTTATACTTGGAATACAGGACCAAATACTTCAAGCATAGTTGTTTCGCCAACTGTTACAACCAATTATTCTGTCACCGGGAACAACGGTACTTGCAGTAATACCGGAACTACGGCAGTAGTTATTAATTCCAATCCCACCATCACCGTAAATTCACCAACTTTATGCAGTTCTCAAACCACCACCTTAACAGCTGGTGGAGCTTCTACTTATACATGGAATCCCGGAGGATTAAGCGGCAGTTCGGTAACCGTTAGTCCTGTTTCAAATCAAAGTTATACGGTTATTGGTTTAAGTACGTTAGGATG